>JAFNRY010000164.1 GCA_017385345.1 Kiritimatiellia bacterium | reverse complement strand
GGAACACCATCGCGCCTTTGTCGGCGGACGGCCTTTCGCGCCGCCACGCGAAGATTTACGAGAAGGACGGCAAATGGTTCGTCGAGGATCTCGGTAGCATGAATGGAACCTACCGTCTCGGCGAGAAGGTGGAGGGCCCGACGGAGCTGAACAAGCGCGATTTGCTGCAGTTCGGAAAGTTTGAAATCCTGATCGATGAGATCGGCGAAGAAGCGGCGCCCGTCGCTCCCGCGGCCGCTCCCGCGGCCGAGACCCCGGCCACAGCGCCGGCCCCCGCGCCCGCGCCTGCGTCGACCACCGCGCCTGCGTCGGCCCCTGCGGCCGAAGCTCCCGCTCCCGCCGCCGCCTCTCCGCTTTCTCCGGTCAAGCCGGCCGCTCCGGTGCGTCCGGTCCTGCCTGGCGCGAGACCGGTTCTCAGGCCGGGGTTGAAACTCCCGCCCAAACCGTTCGCCGGCGGCGCGAAGTAGGGCGGATGCCGTGAAGGGGCTTGGGTGGATAGCGCCCGCGCTCGTGACGACGGGATTCTTCGGTTCCGTCGTCGTTTTCGTTTTGGAGCAATCCTCCTTCAAGAGGGCAGTGATCGATCTGGCCAGACGCGATCTCGAGGCGCGCTCGGCTCTCGTCGCCGGCTCCATCGGAGAGATGCTCAATACGATCGACTTCCGCGAACTCAACGACCTCGGCGATTCCTATGCGCGCAACGACGTGCGCCTGACCGTTTTCACCGGCATGGGCGGAATATGGTTCGACAGGACGCCGGACGGCGAAGAGAAGGAATCGATTTACGCCTCCGCCCCGTGCGGCGACTTCACAATCCGCCTCGGACTGCCTCTTGACCGCGTTTTGGCGCCGTTCGAGCGGGCGAAGACCGGCTTTACGATTTCGGCCGTCGGCGGCGGGGCTGGCGTTCTCCTCGTTTTCATCCTCTTCTACCGCCAGTCGGTCCATATACGCGAACTCGCCGCTATAGAAAGGTTCAGACGCAACTTCATAGCTGATTTCTCGCATGAACTGAAGACGCCGCTGACGGCGATCCTCGGCGCCGTCGATCTGTTGCGGGAATGCCCGCCCGGAAAATGCGGCGTGTTGATGGATATGCTCGGGCGCGAATCCCGCCGGCTCGATCATCTCGCCCAGTCCATACTCGACCTTGCGCGGCTCGAGCGCGGCGGCGCGGTGCTCGAGCTTTCCTCCGTGAGCGCGGAGTCTCTCGTGGCGGACGCGATCGAAGGGTTCGCGCCGGCCGCGAAGGAGAAGGGGGTGGTGCTCTCCGCCGTCGTCCCGCCCGGCTTGCCGCCCGTTTTTTGCAACCGCGCGATGGCCCTGCAGGCTCTTTCGAATCTCGTCGGGAATGCTTTGCGGCATTCCGGCTCCCCGTCGGTGGAAGTCCGCGCCGAGGCGTGGCGCAAAACCGTCCGCTTCGTCGTCGAAGATCGCGGCTACGGGATACCGCATGAATTGAGGGAGAAGGTGTTCGAGCGGTTCTACCGCGTCGATGGCTCCCGGGAAAGCGCGACGGGCGGCGCGGGGCTCGGTCTTTCCATCGTCCGCCGCATCGCCCGTCTCCACGGCGGCGACGTCCGCCTTTCGGGCGTCGAGCCGCACGGATGCAGGTTCTCCGTCTGGTTCAGCAGATCTCTATCTTTCTCGCCTGCGTCTCTGGTTTTTTCCCGATAGAGACGGTAAGCACTCCGTTTTCGAGGTTCGCCGACAGGGCCTTGGCGTCCGCCATTTCCGGCAGTTCGGCGCTCAGCGCGTAGTTGGTTCTCGCGAATTCCGCGGCCACCTGCGTGAAGCCGGCCGGGTTCTGGTATTTGGAGTGCGTCTTCAGCGTCAGCGTCTTTCCGTCCAGATGCAGCTCGGCTTCGCCTTTCGCTATGCCCGGCAGCTGCACTTTCAGCGTGTATCCTTCCGGATTTTCCGTGAACGACGCGGCCGGGGTTTCGTATTTCGCTTCTTCCATTGCAATGCCTCCTGTTCTTTGTTTTACGTTGTTTGCGTTAATGCGATCTTGATCCTGCGCACGCCTTCGGTTTCGGCCTTGGGCAGTTCGATGCGGAGTATTCCGTTTTCGAACTTCGCGTTGGCCTTGTCCGGATCGGCGCGGAAGGGGAGTTCTATCCTCCTGCTCCATGCCGGCGCTTTCGGCGCCGCGTCCTTCGCTCCTTCGTCCGCCGCCGGCGCGTCCGCGACCGTGACTGCCTGCTGTTCAAGCGTGAGGTTCACGTCTTTGGCCGTCCTGCCCGGCAGCTGGATGTCGATTATGGCCGCATCGTCGTCGAGATAGACGTTGACCGGCGGGAATCTGCCGGCCGCCCGCGCCCTCATCGCCCTGTATATGTTGCCGCTCGTATCGAGCATCTCGTCCAGAAAACCCCACGGATCGATGTTTGTCAGCATTCTCATTTTCTTTTTTCCTTTCCCGCCTCTCGGCGTTTCTTTTCCGTACACTTTCTCGAAAAGCACCTCGCGTGCCAGCTCCGGAATCGGCGCGGGAAAAGGAAAAGGCGGGACAAAACGCCCGCCTTTGGCGACAACCTGTCGCACT
>JAFNRY010000163.1 GCA_017385345.1 Kiritimatiellia bacterium | reverse complement strand
TCCTGCACGCCAATCTTGAACGAGTTCAAGCCCGCCTGATTTCTAATTGTGGCGAATTCGCCATAATTAAAATCGGGGTTGTACACCTTCTCCCATATCCCGATGTATTCGAGCGTATTGCGGTTGCGCAACCAATCCGTGATGAAAAACTCACCGTCTTTGGCCTTCAGCATGTCCGTGAGGCAAATGTAATCTTCGTCATTGAACTTCGTGACCCTGATTTCCACTCCAGAGACGTTGATTGTTTCGTTCTTTTTCATCAGATCCCCTCTTCGTCCTCTTTAACACGCCGTGTCGCCGTTGATGCGGTACGACCACGTTCAGCCGCCGACCGTTTCCGTCGCGGCCTGCGCGCCTCGACCGTTGAAATTATACTACATTCTCCCCCGGGTCGCCGACAACTCGCCAAAAACGCGCAGTTTAATCGTCGTCGATACCGTCGAGGAGAGAAGACGGCGCGGCCTCGCTGCGGATCCTTCGGGGCAAAGTCCGTCCGGCGTTGAGCTCGACAAGATCGCAGAGCACTTGCATGGCTTCATCCAGCACAATATCTTCGCCTGGCTTGCGTTCGCCGCGGTTTTCGACGTCGAACAGAACGGATTGGCGTTCGAGCCGCGCATCTATCTGCGCATCCTTTTCGCGCAAGATCTTCCTTCCTGCGACATCGAGCGGAAGAACGCGTCCCCGCGCCGTGGACTTCGCCCATGCGACGGCATCGAGATGCTCCTTCCAGTCCTTGCAGTCCGCGAGGCGTTTCGCCGAACGGCGCACCAGTTCCGGCGCGAACTTGCGCAGATCCCACGCCGGCTCGAACCTCTCTCCTTCTATCGAATTCCACGGGAGCGGAAACTTCAGCCCCTCCTCGCCGGTGTATGCGCTGTCGTCGCATAGCGACGGCAGCGTCACGTCGGCGGCGACGCCCTTGAACTGCGTCGAACTGCCGGTGATTCTGTAGAACCGCCCCTGTGTCGCGATCACGGCCCCCTCTTCGCCGTCTTCGAATTCGACGACGGTCTGGGCGCTTCCCTTGCCGAACGTACGCCTATCGCCAGCGATCACGGCGCGCCCGAGATCCTGCAGGGTCGCCGGCACGAGTTCCCCGGCGCTGGCGCTGCCCATATCGACGAGGACGACCAGCGGCTTGTCGCAGAGCGGCGGAGCCTCCGGCACGGGAAGCGACACGTCCGGACCGCGCCCTTTCATTCTCACGGCGGGGCCGCCTTCCACGAAAAGCCCGATTATCTTCACGGCATCTTCGAGCGAACCGCCGGGGTTGCCGCGCAAATCGAAAAGCACCCCCTCGACGCCGGCGCTCCGGAACTTCTCGAGTTCCGCCGCAACGTCTTCGCTGCATGCCCTGGTTCCCGAATGGCCGGCCTCGCCGCCGTAGAACGTATCGAGCCGCAGATAGCCGGTCTTGACCAGCCGTCCGGAGGAATCGACGTTCTCCACGCGCGAATAGGCGCGAAGATCGTCGAGCGGAATGATGTCGCGCTCCAGATCGTAGCGTTTCAGCGTCCCGTCGGCACGGCGGACTTCTATTGCGAGGCGCGTGCCCCGCTCGCCGGAGAACATGGCGGATATCTCATTCTGCGTCCTGCCGGAAAGCTTCACGGGTTTGGATTCCCCGTCCGGGGAAACCGCGACGATCCTGTCGCTAGCCTTTACCCCGCCAGCTTTGTCGAGCGGACCGCCGGGGATGACCCTCGTTATCTTCGCCTCGCCGTCCTTCAACTGCCATTGGGCGCCTATGCCGCACAATTCAAGACTCATTTCGGAACGGAACATCCTGTACGCTTCCTTGGAGAAATACGCCGTATGGGCATCGTACGAGGCGACGATGCTCTCGAGAAATTCTTCGAGGATCATTTCGCGTCCGGTCTCGATTTCAATCCGGTATTCCTCGAGCAGGTCGTCGGCTACCTTTCTGCACGCGGCTTTGACGCCGCCAGTTTCGCAATCAAGATACTCTTCGAGCGCTTCGTTTGCGAGCATCCCTCTCCAGACGGCTTCGCGCTCGGCGACATCCGCCGGCCAGCGCCCGCCGGAGCGGTCCGGCCTGAATTCGCCGCCGTCGAACTTGAAATCCGCCTTCTCGAGCAGGTTCGTGGCGTACCGGACGCAC
>JAFNRY010000162.1 GCA_017385345.1 Kiritimatiellia bacterium | reverse complement strand
GAGCTTTACCGAGAACTTCGGTGCCACTGTAGTGGATGCGCTTGCCCACGGGAAGCCGGCAATAGCTTCAAAGTTTACGCCATGGAAAGAGCTTGATGAATGTAAATGCGGCTGGTGGGTTTCCAACAAACCGGACGAGTTGGCGACTGCGATCCGCGCTATGGCAGCTCTTGCTCCGGAGGAACGCGCCGCCATGGGCGAGAAAGGTCGCGCCATCGCCGCAGCAAAGTATTCCTGGCAGGCGGTCGCTGCCGCACTCGAGCGCAAATATAAGGAGATCGCCCGTAGATGAAAGTTCTCCATGTCGTTCCATCGCTGTTGCGTCGTGGCGGCGGTCCAAGCGAGAGCGTCCCAATGACGGCCATGGCACAGGCGAAGGCTGGCATCGAAGTCGCCATAGCGTTCCTCGATGGCTCCGAGGAAGTCTCTCTCAAAACGCTCGAAGCCGAACGCGCCGGCGTCAGGCTTGTGCGTATTCCCGGAGCGAGCAATCTGATCAACCCCATTGGCTTTTCATTGTCCATGGCCAGACGATTCGGGAATGTCGCCAAAGATTTCGATGTCATCCATACACATGGCCAATGGATGTTTCCTGTCTGGTGGGCGGCGTATGTGTCACGCAAACTCGGTAAGCGGCTCGTGATGATGCCGAGGGGGAGTTTTGCACCGGTGAGGCTTCGCGAACACGGATGGAAAAAACGTCTCGTTGGATGGATAGACCGGCATTACGCCAATGTCGCCGATGGCGTCTGGGCGACGGCGCAAAGCGAAGCAGAAGAAATAAAGGCCTTTGCTAAACACGCTAGAATAGAGGTGTTTCCGATCGGGTTGGATGTGTCGTCGTATGCCGTCGCCGAAACCAGACCGAAAGGGGAGAAGATTTTGCTTTACATGTCGCGCATTTCGCCGATAAAGGGGTTGGACATGCTTGCCGAAGCATGGGCGCGGTGCGGCAGCGGAATGGGCTGGAAGCTTGTTGTCGCCGGACCGGACGACAGAGGATATGCTGGCGAGATAAAGAATGTCTTCGCCCGAAAGTGCAAGTCCGGAAGCTACGAATTCCGGGGGCCGGCGTATGGAGAAGAAAAGATCGCGCTCCTGTCGCAAGCCGATGCATTTATACTGCCTACAAGAAACGAGAACTGGGGCATTGCGATCGCCGAGGCTATGGCGAGCGCCCTGCCGGTCGTATGCACAAAAGGGGCGCCATGGCGGTGTCTCGAAACGGAGAGGGCCGGTTGGTGGACTGATGCGAGCGAAGAAGGCATAGAGCATGCGTTGAAAAAGCTGTTCGCCACTTCGCACGAGGAACGTCTGGCAATGGGCGTGCGCGCACGCCGCTGGGCGGAAAGGAATCTTGATTGGAGCGCAATTGGACAAACAATGAAGCAATCCTACGAAAGAATATGCGAGGGCGTATAATGCGCATAACAGTATTGACTTCGCCGTTTTGCGAACTGCCGCCGGATGCGATTGGCGCCGTCGAGCGTCTTTGGTCCGATATATGCGAGGAGTTTGCCGCTGCCGGGCATAGCGTACAACTTGTTGGCAAAAAAGGCCAGACGGCGCTTGCAAATGGAGAACGCATCGTGCGCACATACGTCAATGGCTTTTCAAGGACCGGACGCATTGCCGGAGATATCGTTCTCGATTTCGTTTATTCGGTTCGCGCTTTGCGCCGTATTGCCCCTTGCGATGTGCTTGTGTGCAATACATTCTGGTCGCCTCTGCTTGCGCCGCTTCTGATTTCGAGACGGTTTCGCACCCTTGTGTACAACGTGGAGCGATTCCCGAAAATGCATTTGAAACTCTATCGTGCCGTAGATATATTCGCATGCACGTCCAAGGCCGTAAAAAAGGCACTGCTTGAAATAGCTCCCGGCACCGTGCGCAAGACCGTTGCAGTCGTGAACAATCCCATTGATACGGACGTGTTCAACAAGTCGTCGCGATCTGCGCCATGTGAAGGGCTGTCAATCGGCTATCACGGGAGGATACACCCTGAAAAAGGTCTGGACATTCTGGCGCAAGCAGTCGCCGATCTTGCCGCCTCGTTCCCGCGTTTGCATATCGAGATGATTGGTGCCTGGGATGTCGCTTCGGGCGGCGGCGGTGAAGCCTACAAGCGTCGTCTTGACGATTTGTCTGGCGGAAGGATAGTCTGGAGGGGGCCAATAAGCGATCGACGCGAACTGGCAGTCGCGCTTTCGCGTTGCACAGTGTATTGCTATCCGTCTATTGCGGAAAAGGGAGAGACGTTTGGCGTTGCGCCGTTGGAGGCGATGGGACTTGGATTGCCGGTCGTGGTGTCGGCGCTCGACTGTTTCTCCGATTTTATCGATGACGGGATCAACGGCGTAGTGTTCGACCATCGCTGCGGCAATGCCTCCTGCGGGTTGGGCGTGGCATTGTCGCGGCTTCTCCGCAACGAAGAGGAAAGACAGCGGCTGGGAGATGCCGCCGCAGCACGCGCGGCTTCCTTTTCGACACGCGAAATCGCGCGCCGCTATATCGAACTCTTTTCCTCAATGGACGTGGTGGAGGATGCGTCATGACGGATATTACCGTTGTCATACTGACATTCAACGAGCACTTGCACTTGCAGCGCTGCTTCGACAGATTGTCGGCGCTCGGGGCGTTGCAAGTTGTAGTAGTGGATTCCGGTTCAACGGACGATACGAGAGAAATTGCAAAACGCAATGGGGCGATTTTGGTCGAACATGTCTGGCCCGGAACGCAGGCGGAGCAATACAATTGGTTCATAGACAGTTCTTCCGATTCAAAGGAACTTAAGAAAACCAGCTGGGTTTTGCGTCTCGACGCCGACGAGTATCTGACACGGGAATTGATAGAGGAAATAAAGATTCGCTTGCCCGCTATGCCCGAGAATGTTGCAGGCGTAATATTGAAGCGACGTCATGTTTTCTCCGGCACATGGATGAAATACGGTACGTACCCCGTGAAAATTCTACGTCTCTATCGCACTGGGCGCGGGCGTTATGATGACAACATGCTCATGGACGAACATTTGCACGT
>JAFNRY010000161.1 GCA_017385345.1 Kiritimatiellia bacterium | reverse complement strand
AATGCGCGCCTTGCGCTGCAGCGAGCCGGCGATGTAGCCGTCGAGCGAATTGGAGATGCCTTGCGATATTATGCGCCCCGGAACCGAACGCGTGACTTGCAGGCGCCTCTGCCCGACCGCCGCCGTTTCGTCCGGCGCTTTGCCGCGGCAGTCGAAATCGTCCAGCGTCTTCCTCTCCGTGTAGCCGCGCAGCGCTCCGTCGTGCGAACATTCCACGTTGAATCCGCCGAGCAGTCCGTCGCATTTCATCTGTATCGAAACAGTTTCGTCCGGTTCTTCCGTCTCCGCCGCCAGAAGCGAGACGGCGGCCAGCGCCTTGGCGAGAAAATACGAACTTGCGGGGCCGGCCAGATGCCCGCGGGCCAGCGCGCGCGCCGCGCTGGTGGCGTCTGCCACCGTAACGGAGACTTTGAGCCGCGGATCGTACCAGAGTTCTCTCGTGTCTTTTTCCATGTTTTCTTTTCTCCGGGCGCGGTGCGCGCCCGGCGGTGTCAGACGTCTATGTCGTATGTCTGCCCGGGCAGAGGCTCCGCCACGCGCCGTATGCCTTTTTCCCTGAGTATCTGCGCCATCGCCGCCGTCTTGTCCGGTTCGCCGTGCACCGCGAACGCCTGGCGCACGTTGTCCTTGACCTCGTCGATCCAGTGCGACAGCCCGTTCCGGTCCGCGTGGGCCGAGAGGGCGTTGATGGTTTCGACGCGCGCCCGCAGAGGCGTTTCCTCGCCGAATATCTTTACCGTTTCGCGTTTCTCGACTATGCGCCTGCCGAGGGTGTCGGCCGCCTGGAAGCCTACGATCAGGACTATGTTGTCGGGATCCGTCACGGCGTGTTTGAGGTGGTGGAGGATGCGTCCGCCTTCGCACATTCCGCTCGCGGCGATTATCACCATCGGTCCGGGGGCGTCGTTGAGCGCCATGGATTCCGCCGGCGTTCCGACGAACTCCATGCCCGGGAAGGAGAGCGGGTCGATGCCTTTTTCAAGCATCGCGCGCGCTTCCGTGTTGTAAACTTCCCTGTGTTTCGCGTAAACGCCGGTCGCCTTGCGCGAAAGCGGCGAGTCGATATAAACCTTCACTTCACGCGGGATCTTCCCTTTCTCGCGAAGCCTGTTCAAATACCATATGATCTGCTGCGTGCGGCCCACGGAGAAGGCGGGGATCAGGAGGCGCGAGTTGCGGCGGTCTATGTATTTCAGGTATTCCGCCAGACGCTCCTCGACATCGTCCGCGCCCGGATGCAGGCGGTCGGCGTAGGTTGACTCCACGATGAGAACGTCGGCGCCGGAAGGGTACTCATGATGCCGGAGTATTGGCTGCCCCGGCTGGCCGAGGTCTCCGGAGAAGAGCAGCCTGTGCGCCTTGCCGCGCTCCTGGCGGATGTCGAGCTGCACGAGGGCGGAGCCGAGTATGTGGCCTGCGTTGAAGAATTCGAGCGTGATTCCCGGACGTATCTCGCGCGGCTGGTGCATATGCACCGGCACGAACTGTTTCATCAGCGCATCGATGTCCTTTTCTTCGTACAGAGGCTCGAACAGGTGTTTGCCGGCCTGCGCGCGTTTTTTGTTCACGTATTCGAGGTCCCGCATCTGCAGGAAGCAGGAATCGCGCAGCATCGCGTCGCACAGCTCGACCGTCGATTGCCTCGCGAAGACCGGCCCGCGGAATCCCTGCCGCACGAGCTGGGGCAGATTCCCCGAGTGATCTATGTGGGCGTGCGACAGAATCGCGCAGTCTATCGACGAAGCGTCGAACGGAAGCGATCTGTTTTTTTCGAACGCCTCTTTTCTTTTGCCCTGGAAAAGCCCGCATTCGAGCAAAATGCGGCTGCCTGCCGCCTCGACAAGATGCATCGATCCCGTCGTGGTTTGCGCCGCGCCGAAAAAGGTTATTTTCATGCGACGATTATACCATTTATGCCGTCGGGGCGCTTATTTGGTATAATCGTTTTAAATGACTGGGATGTTGTTTTGTTGCGTAATTCTGGCGTCGGCGGTAGCGTCCGGCGCCGATGGCGCGCCGTCCGCCGCGGGTTTGGCGGCCGGGCGGCAGAGCGCCGTTTCCGCGGCGGACAAGGCGTCGGAAGACCTCCGCGTCGCCAGAGAGGCTTTGCGCGACGGATTGTGGGATGTGGCTCTCGGGCGGGCCGCCAAGGCCGGCGGCGACGAAGGCCGCGCAGTCGCGGCGGAAGTCCTCATGAAACAGGGACGCTGGGAGGAGGCGTTGGCGGAACTGGACGCCATGCGCGACCGGTCCGGCGACGCGTTCGCATGCAACCGCGCGCTCGTTCTCGCCTCCCTCGGCAGGGGCGCGGAGGCCGAGGCTTTGCTTGCGGACAGAGAGTTCGGCGCGCAGGCCGGCATGAAGGCGGCGCAGGCGCGCGTTCAAATAGCGATTGCCGCGGGAGACGCCGCGAGGGCGGCGTCCATAGCCAGAACCGCCGGTCTCGACACCGGCGATCCAATTGCCAAAATGACCGCGGCTGAAGCCTACCGCCTCTCCGGAAACCGCGAAGGGGCCGTCAAACTTTGGCGTGAAGTCGCCTCCGACGGGAACGCGCCTCCGCCTGCGCGTTCGACGGCCGCGTGCAATCTCGAGGACAGGGAGGTTCTCTCGGCGGTGTATGCGGCTCTGCCGGACGGACCGGCGCGCAACATCGCGGGTCTCCGTCTCGCCCGGATACTGTTTACGTCGTCCGACCCGGGGCTTTTCGACGATGGCGCGGCCCTGGCCCGCAGAATCGTATCGTCGGATCCCGGGGAGCGCGGCGCCATGGAGACGTTCGCCGCCCTCGCAGACGCCTATCTCGACCGCAAAGCGTGGCTGCTCGCGGCGGAAGCGTTTCGCGAAACGATCGAGGCGTGGCCGGAGGCCGCGCGCGACAGTTCCGTCAGGGAAGGGCGCGCATGGGCGCTTCGCAAGCTCGGCCGGCTCGCCGAGGCCGCGGAAGAATACGCTGGGGCCGCGGCGTGCGCCACAAACAAGGACGTCGCCGCGACGGCGATCATGGAACGCGGCGACGTCCTCGCGGAGGACGGGAAGGGCGACGAGGCGATGGCCATGTACAGGAAAGTCCTCGAGGAGTACCCCGGCACGCCGGCCGCCGACAAGCTCAAGGTCGTCGTCGAACTCAGGGAGATAGAGACCCGCGGACGCGAACTGTACGGCGAGTTCAAGTTCGACGAGGCGCGCGAGGCTTTCGCCGAGGTGGCGAGGCGCGACCAGTCGCGCAAGCCGAAAATGGACTATCTCGAGATGCTCTGCCTCTATGGCCTTTGCCGCGACGACGAGGCCGTTGCGAAAGCCGAAGATCTCGCGACCTCGTGCCCCGACGCGGCCGTGCGCGCCGAAGCTTCGCTGTGGCTGGCCAAGTTCAGGTACAACAGCCGCGATTGGAGCCGCGCCCGCGATCTGTTCGCCTCGTACGCGACCAACATGGTGCCGGACGGCGCGAACGCGCCGGAGGCCATGCTTTGGGCCGCGCGGGCCGCGTTTTCGGGCAACGACTTCGACGGCGCCATATCCATCGCTACGCGCCTCGCGGTAAGATGGCCGGAATCCAGGGCCAGGCCGCTCGCCATGCTGGTGCAGGGCGAGGCGCTTCTCGAGATGTCGCGTCTCGACGAGGCCATAGTGGTTCTGGAAAAGGCCGCGGCGGACGCGAACGCTCCGGAAGACGCCCGGCTGCGCGCGAAGATGCTTCGCGCCGACGCCGTTTTTGCAATGGGCGCGGACAATCCGGCGAGATACGCGGAGGCGCTCGATGCCTACACGGAGCTGTATTCGACGGGCGCGCCGGGAGACGCCGGCAGGATGGCGGCCGCTTTCAAGATCGCGAGAACTTTGGAACGGACCGGACGCATGGACGAAGCGATCGACAGATATTACGGCGACGTCGTATGCGCCTGGCTCGACGCGCGGCGCAAGGGGACGCAGGGCGGCGAGGAGGAGAAGGCTCTCTTCGTGCGCGCCGCGTTCAGGCTCGCCGACGAATATGAAAAACGCTCCGAGATCGCGCAGGCCCGGAGCATGCTGAAGCTGGCGAGGGATTATGCCGGGGGGGCGGCTGCGAAAGAGGCTGAACGGAGGATGGAAATGACCGGAATGAAAGGGATGTCGCGATGAACGCAGGAAGCGTGTTTTTCTGGATTCTCGCGGCCATGGGGGCGGCCGCGGCCGTCATGTTCGTCGAACGCCTCGTGGAGCTGCTCCGGTCCCAAATTGACTGGCAGGCGTTCCTCAAAGGCGTTTCCAACGTGCTTGCGACGGGCAACGAGGAGGAGGCTCTCGCCATATGCGAGGATACTCCGGTGCCTGTCGCCAACGTGGCCGCGGCCGCAATCCGCCACAGACGCGGACCGGCGCAGGCGCTGAAGGAGGCGGTGGAGGCCCAGACCCGCTCGGAGATCGGCCGTCTCGACCGGAGGCTCGCCTCCCTCGGCGCAATCGCGCAGATTTCGCCGCTCGTCGGCCTGCTCGGCACCATAGCCGGCTTTATCAAGACAATGACCGTGCTTTCGTCCGGTCCGGTGGTTCCGCGCCAGGAGCTGCTTTCGTCGGCTGTCGGCTCCATGGGCGTGGCCGCGGCCGGTCTCGCCGTGGCGATACCGGCAACCGCCATGTACATAGCGCTTCGCGCGCGCCTTGCGCGCATAGTGTCCGATCTCGAATCCGCCGCCGCCGAAATCGAAAGCGGCGTCGTCCTGCGGGAGGCGGCGGAATGAACGCGCCGGCGCGACGCGGCGCCGGCGCCGCGGCCGGAGGCGCGCGCAGCGTCCTTCCCGGATGGATGGCGCCGCTCGCCGCCGCCGCTCCGTGGCTTACCGTCGCGATCCTCTTCGCTTCCATAGTGCTCGTTTCGGGAGCGCTCGTCAGGGAGGAAGGCACCTTGTTCTCGCTCCCGCAATCGTCGCTTCGCGATACGGCCGACGTCTCGGCCGCCGCCGTCGCCATGTATTCGCCACGCGGCACGCTTCTCTTTTTCGACGATACGCGCTACGTCCTTTCGGACGACGCGCAGACCGGCATTTTCGTTTCCCAGCTCGCCGCCAGGATGGAGACGTCGCCCGCCGCGACGCTTCTCGTGATGGCCGACGAAAGAATTCCGGGCGGCGATCTCATGCGAATCGCCGCGCTCGCGAAGAAGGGCAAGGCGGACAAAATCCTTTTCGCTTCGAGAAGCGGAACCGGCGTGCGGAGCCCGGCTGGCGGCGCGGCGGATGCAAAGAGTCCGGAAAAGGAGGCCGGCGAATGACCGGCGGAAGATTCGGCCCGAAACGTCCGCTGGCGCAGGAGCTGCTGTCCCTCGCCCCGCTTGGCGTCCTGTGCGCGGCGACGGCGCTGGCCTTCCCGCGGGAGGCGATGCGCTTCGACGGCGGACCGAAGCCGCCGGAAGCGTCGGAGCCGTCGTGCTGTTTCGTCGATCTCGGCCCGTCCGCCGCATCGCAGGTCGGCCTTCTCGTCCACGGGCCGCTGTACGGAGCGCAAGACGATTTGCACGATTTGAAGGCCGATCTCTCCATTTCCACCGTAGCCGAGGATGCTCCGGAAAGCGTCATCGGCATTGAATCGCGCTCGCGCCGGCCGCCGCCGGCGCCGCTCGCATGGCGCAGGCTCCCCGCGCCAGTGTCGGTTGCCGCGCCTTCGCCGGACGTGCCGCCGGAGGCCGTCCGGCCGGACCCGGACGCAGAATCGGCATTTACAAGAAAGCAGCTGTTGATACCGACTATCAATCCATGAAAGGAAGACGGCAATGACGCAAAAACAGGCTCTGAAGGCGTTCAAAGACACGGGCGCGCTTCTCGAGGGGCATTTCGAGCTCCGTTCGAAGCTCCATTCCAACCGCTATTTCCAGTGCGCGCACGTCCTCGCCCGGCCCAGAATCGCGGCTAAGCTGTGCCGGGCCGCGACGAAGAAGGCGCTCGCCTCCGGCGCGCTCGACGGAACAATCGACGGCGTCGTGTCGCCGGCGGTCGGTGGAATACTCGTCGGCCACGAAGTCGCAAGGGAACTCGACGTCAAGTGCATCTTCGCCGAGAAAGTCCAGGGCGAAGGCGTGGACGCCACGGGCAAGCCCAACACCGTGCTTGCGATGAGACGGTTCAAGATCGAAAAGGGCGGGCGCTACGTTGTGGCGGAGGACGTGATAACCAAGGGCGGAAGGGTGCAGGAGACGATAGATCTCGTCAAGGCCGCCGGCGGAAAGGTCGCCGCCGTCATAGTGCTCGTCGATCGTTCGGCGGGGAAGGTGAAGTTCGGCCGCATTCCGGTCTTCTCCCTCGTGCAGATGACCCCGGAGACGTGGACCGCCGCGGAATGCCCGATGTGCAAGGCGGGCGGCAGGCCGGTACACCCCGGTTCGTGAGGAAGTTTCGATGTTCGACAGCGTAGAAGATTGCATAGAGGAACTCAGGCGGGGGCGGATCGTCCTCGTGACGGACGACGCCGACCGCGAGAACGAGGGCGACTGCATATGCGCGGCCCGGTACGCGACGCTGGACAATGTCAATTTCATGGCGACGCACGCGCGCGGACTTATTTGCATGCCGATGTCCGCCGCGATGTGCGAGAAGCTGGATCTGCCGCAGATGGTCGCCGAGAACACCGACAACCACCAGACGGCCTTCACAGTGTCGATCGACGCGAAAAGCACGACCACCGGCATATCGGCGGCGGAGAGATCGGCCACCGCGCTGGCCTGCGTGGCCGCCGGCGCGAGCGGCGCCGACTTCCGCCGCCCGGGCCATATGTTCCCTCTCAGGGCGCGCGAAGGCGGGGTTCTCCGCCGGGCCGGCCACACTGAGGCCACGGTCGATCTCTGCAGGCTCGCCGGTCTCGAGGAGGCCGGATTGTGCTGCGAGATAATGAAGGACGACGGCACGATGGCGCGCCTCGACGATGTAATGGCGTTCAAGGCGAAATACGGCCTCAAAGCCGTCTCCATCGCCGATATCATCGCCTACCGCCGCAGGAAGGACAGACTCGTCGAGAAGGTCGAAGAGGTCGATATGCCCACCGCGAGCGGGCATTTCAAACTCGTGATGTACAAGAGCCTCGTGACCGGGCTGGAGCATCTCGCGCTCGTCAAGGGCGAAGTCTCCGGAGGCGGCAGCGTCCTCGTGCGCGTCCATTCCGAATGTTTCACCGGCGACGTCCTGGGATCGCAGCGCTGCGATTGCGGTCCGCAGCTTAAGGCCGCCATGGAGGCGGTTGAGCGGGAAGGGCGCGGCGTCGTGCTCTACATGCGCCAGGAGGGACGCGGCATAGGCCTCGAAAACAAACTCCATGCGTACCGCAAGCAGGAGGAGGGGCTCGATACCGTCGAGGCGAACGTGGCGCTCGGCTTCAAGCCGGATCTGCGCGACTACGGCGAAGGCGCCCAGATTCTCGTGGATCTCGGCATACGGCGGCTGAGGCTCATGACGAACAATCCGTGCAAGATCGCCGGGCTCGAAGGCTACGGTCTCGAAATTGCCGAGCGCGTCCCCATCGTCATCCCGCCCACGTCGTACGACAAGCGCTATCTGGACACGAAGAAGGAGAAGATGGGGCATTTGCTCTGACAAGGCGATGTATTCGGTATTTGCGGCATTTTCTTTTTGCGCCGGAGCGTGCGTCGCTTCGTTTCTGAACGTCGTCATATGGCGCGTTCCGCGCGGCGAGTCGATCGTTTCCCCGCCGTCGCACTGCCCGTCGTGCGGCGCCCCCGTCAGATGGTGGCGGAACATCCCGGTGCTGAGCTGGCTCGCTTTGCGCGGCAGATGCGCCGACTGCAAGGCCGCCATATCGCCGCGCTACGTGATCGTCGAGACGCTCGGGGCCTGCCTTTTTCTCGCGGCGTTCCTGAATGCCGTGCCGCCCGGCGCCCCGGTCTCGCCCTGGACGCTGCTCGAGCTTTTGGTCGTCTGGACGTGGCTGTCTTTGATGATCGCGGGCTCCTTCATAGACATGGACCATCTGCTTCTGCCGGATTTCGTGACGGCCGGCGGCATGGCGCTCGGCGTGCTGAACGCTCTCGCGGTGTCGGCCGGATCCGCCTCGTTCGGACCCGCGCTCGCGTCTCTCGCCGGCCTCGCCTGCGGTTTCGGTCTCATGTGGCTCGTGCGGTTTCTCGGCTCCAAGGCGTTCGGGCGCGAGGCCATGGGTTCGGGCGACGTGTGGCTGACCGGCGCCGTCGGTGCGATTTCCGGGCCGGCCGGCGCCGTCGCGGTAATTATTCTTTCGTCTTTCGCGGGTTCGTTGTACGGTCTTGCGATGATGATCGCCGGCAAAACCCGTTTCGGCCGCTATGCGGAAATCCCGTACGGACCGTTCATCTGCCTTGCGCACGCGGTCTGGTTGTTCTGCGGCGACGGACTTTGGCGCTGGTACGCGGGCCTTCTCGGTTTCGAGGTTTGATCCCGCGGCGCCGGTTTCAACAGGCGCCCGCTTGCGCGGTCACCGCCGAAACGCGGCATGCGTCCGTTTCCTCCGCCGGCAGGGAAGGGAGAATCTGGAACGCATAGGCCGGCGCGAACACTGGTGCGTCGTTCGCGGCTTCCGCCAGAAGCCTGTCGTACCACCCCCCGCCGTAGCCCATCCTCGCGCCGTCCGGCGCGAATGCGAGCCCCGGAACCACCCAGAAGTCGATCTTCCACGGCGGAACTTCGGGCGCGTCGGCGCGCGGTTCCGGTATGCCCATGGGGCCGGTCGCCAGGGTTGACGCGTCGATGCCTCCGCCGGTGCATTCGAGCCGCGCGAGTCTGTAGCGCGAGCCGTCCCAGCGCGGCGCCGCGAAGACCGGCCGCGAAGGAAGCGACTGCGCGGCCCGGATGAAACGTGAAAGATCGAGTTCTTCGCGGACCGCGATGTAAACCGCGATCGACTTCGCTCCGCGTCGGCGCGCCTCGTCGGCGAGCCGGCCGCATATCGCTTCCTCGGCCGACGCCTTTTCGCCGGCGGGAACGAGCGCGCGCAACCGCAGCATCTCCCGCCGTATTCGCGCCTTCGCCTCTTTTACCGACTCTTTCAGGCCGGCCGGCCGTTCGCCTTGCGGTAGCGCGCTATCAAATCGTTTGTCGATGCGTCGTGCCTCCCGGACGCCTTCTTCGCCGTCAAGTCCCCGAGAACGCCTTTGGCCAGGACCTTGCCGAGCTGGACGCCCCACTGGTCGAAGCTGTAGATGTTCCAGATCACGCCCTGCGTGAAGACTTTGTGTTCGTAGAGCGCCACGAGCGCACCGAGAGTTTCGGGCGTGAGCTCGTCGCAGAGAAGCGTGTTCGTCGGCTTGTCGCCCTCGAACGTTTTGAAGGGGACGAGTTCCTCGGGCACACCTTCCTTGCGGCATTCTTCGGCGGTTTTGCCGAACGCGAGAGCCTCGGTCTGCGCGAAAAGGTTCGCCGTAAGCTTGTCGTGGAGGTCGCCTATGGGATTGTGCGTTCTGCAGCATCCGATGAAGTCGCAAGGTATTAGATGAGTGCCCTGGTGGATGAGCTGGTAGAACGAGTGCTGCCCGTTGGTGCCGGGCTCGCCCCACACGATCGGCCCCGTCGTGTATTCGACGCTGGATCCGTCCTTCGCGACGCATTTGCCGTTCGATTCCATGTCCATCTGCTGGAGGTACGCCGGGAAGCGGGCGAGATACTGGTCGTACGGCAGGACCGCGTAGCTTTCGGCGCCGTAGCCGTTGGCGTAGAGGATGCCGAGCAGCGCGAGCACGACCGGCATGTTCCGCTTGAACGAAGCCGTGCGGAAGTGGCGGTCCATCTTCCAGTATCCTTTGAGCATGCGCTTGTAGTTGGCGCGGCCGATGGCTATCATCAGCGACAGGCCGATGGCGGACGGCAGCGAATACCGCCCCCCGACCCAATCCCAGAACCCGAACATGTTTTTCGTGTCGATGCCGAAGGCCGCTACTTCGTCCTTCGCCGTCGAGACGGCCACGAAGTGTTTCGCGACGGCTTTTTTGTCGCCGAGCTTCTCCACGAGCCATTCCTTGGCGGCTTCGGCGTTGGACATCGTCTCCTGCGTGGTGAACGTCTTGGAGGCGACGATGAAGAGCGTCTCGGCCGCCTTGACTTCGCGCAGCGTCTCGGCGAGATGCGTGGAATCGACGTTCGAGACGAAGAAGAACTTCATGTTGCGCTTTGCGTACGGCTTGAGGGCGAGGTTGGCCATGACGGGGCCGAGATCGCTGCCGCCGATACCGATGTTGACGACGTACTTTATGCGTCGCCCGGTGAAGCCGCGCCATTCGCCGCGGCGCACGGCGTCGGAGAAGTCGCCCATCGCCGCGAGAACCCTGCGCACGCCGGGCATGACGTCTTTGCCATCGACCTTGATCGTCGCGCCCGGGTCGAGATTGCGTAGCGCCGTGTGCAGCACGGCGCGCTTTTCGGTCTCGTTGATCTTTTTGCCTGTGAACATCTTCTCGATCTCTTCTTTAAGCCCCGATTTCTCGGCGAGCTTCACGAGAGCGTTCATCATTTCGCCGTCGATGCGGTTCTTGGAGTAGTCGAGATGCCAGCCGGCGGCGTCGATCGAAAACTTTCTGGCGCGGTCCGGGTCTTCCGCGAATCTGTCCCTTATCGTTTTGCCGCGGTCGCGGTCGATCAGCCCGTCGATCTTCTCCCATGCCTTTGCGTCCATCGTGTAGTTTCGCCTTTCTGACCGCCGTTTGCGGCGGACTTCGCTATTATACCAAACGCTGTCGCGCCGGGCGGGTCGCGGGCAATGCGGCTTGCGCGTCATGGGCGCACGGCCGGATTGAGATAGACCGGAAGCGGACGTGGCGAGAGGACCGCCGGGACGGCGGCGGCCGCGCGCGCAAGGCCCGCGGCGCAGGGGAATGCTTCTCCCGAATAGTCCCCGCCGAAAGCCGACCGGAGGAGATCTCCTATGCGCCGATGGTCGGGAGAGACGATTTCGAAGCGTCCCGGCCCGAATCCTTCCAGCGCGGCGCGGCAGTCTTCGGGCGTCGCGTCGGTCTGGAAAATATCGCGCAGCGGCGAAAAGCCGTCCATGGGCGCGAACCATATCTTGCCGCGTCTCGCGTCGCCGGCGACGGCCAGGCGTTTCCCCTCCGCGGCGAGGCCGAGCGGCGACGGGATGCCGAAAATGCGCGGCGCGCCGGCTGCGTCCGCGAGGCCGGCCTGCCATCCCTGGGCGAACGCGATCGCGCCGCGGATGCCCGCGAACGATCCCGGCCCGGTTCCGGCCACTATCGCGTCGATGCGTCCGCCGGCCGCGAGTTCGCGCAGCGAGGCGGTCCACGCGCCGCCGCCCGCCAGCGCGGTCTGCACCGCCGGAGCGCCGTCGCGGCAGATCGCCGCGGTGCCGTTCGCCGTCGATCGTTCTATGTATAGCGTTGTCATTTCGCGGGCGTCCTGAAGTGTTTTTCCGCTCCGTACGGGAAGTCGGTTGTTTCGAAGTTCAAGAGTTCCGGGCCGGACAGCGAGAAGTTTCTCGACACGTGGGTGAATATCCACGGGCAGTCTTCGCGCACGATGCGCTGGCATTCCGCCCAGTGCCGGTTGCGCTCCTCCTTCGTCGGCGATGCCATCGCCGCGTCGTATTCCGCGTCGAACGCGGGGTTCTTGTAGTCGGCGTGGTTCGGGCCGGGGCTGGCGTTGGCGGAATGGAAAAGCTGCAGGAAGTTCTCCGGATCGGGATAGTCGCCGACCCAGCACATGAGGAAGAGCTGCACATCGCCCTTGTTGACCGAATTGAGAAACGCGTCCCACGTCTGCAGGCGGAGATCGAGTTTGACGCCGGCGCGCGCGAAGAAGCTGGCCAGCAGCTCACCCGCCTCGCGCGAATCCTGCGACGGCCGGCCGATGGAAAGGGTGATCGTCAGCCGCCTGCCGGTTTTCGGGTCTATGCCGCCCGGATAGCCGGCCTCCTCGAGCAGCCGCCGGGCCTTTTCCGGATCGTGCCTGTACGGCGAAGGTTCGTCGAGGTATCCTTCGACGGCGGGCGGGACCGGCCCGTCGGCCCGGTCGATGCTGTTGTTGTAGAACGATTTCCAGGTCTGGAAGTCGAAGGCGCACGTCAAGGCCTGGCGCAGCTTCCTGTTCTTTTCGCCGCCCAGGACCGGGTCGCGCTGGTTGATACCGAGATAGCGTATCTCGATCGCCGGCTTGCCGCCGTGGAGCCTTATGCCCGCCTCGCGCAGCTTCGGATGCAGCTCGCCGTTCGCGTCCATCACGGCGCTCCAGTTGTCCCGCGCTATGTCGCCGAGCATGTCCACTTCGCCGCGCAGGAACATGAGCCACCGCGTCGAGACGTCGTCGACGACGAGGTAGCGGATTTTGTCGAACGGCCTGATGCCGGCCGCGGCGTCGGCCGCCGCCGTCTTGCTCCAGCCGCGCCAGTCTTCGTTGCGGGCGAAAACCATTTCGTGGTTGCGCCACCAGGATTCGAGCCTGTACGGACCCGTTCCGGACCCGTCTTCCTTGACGACTGCGCAATAGCTCATCGCGAGCATCCACGGGAATACGTGCTGCCGGCGCGAGAGCGTTATGCGGACCGTCCGCGGATCCGGCGCTTCGACTGTCTTCACGGCCGCCATGGTCCATCCTCCCGGGGATGGGTTCTCCGGATCGCGCAGCCTGTCGATCGCCCGGACGACGTCTTTCGCCCCGACCGGCGCGTCCCCGGCCATTTTCAGCGTGTATTCAAGCCCTTCGGGCGACACCTGCGGCAGTTCGCAAAGCGACGGCACGAGTTCGTACGGCCGCTTCATGTAGTCGATTTCGAGCGGCGTTTCGTAAACGAGGTGGATGGCGCGCGAATCGTAGGCGGACTGCGATTTCGCCGGATCCATCGTGTCGACGCGCTCGAGAGCGCGCGAAAATACCGTGGTTGCGAGTAAGGCGGCGGCGAGGATCATGTTTTTATCTCCAGCAGCAGGCGCAGTTTCTTCGGCGCGTCCGGAAGGGCCGCAAGCGCGCGTTTCATGGCGGGCAGTTTCGGGCGCATCGAGAAGAGCGCCGGCGCGCTGCGGACGTAGAGGACGAGCAGGTCGCCGTCGTGCCTGCCCGGCCGCGCCGCGCAGCCTGGGAAGAGATCCGGCCATCTGTCTTTCAAAGTGTCGAAAAAGCCCTCTCCCCCGGCGGCGGCCAGCGATTTGCGGACCGCCTCGAGCGCCGATCCGAAGTCCGCGTGCCTGCCGCGCGATTCCGGCTCTTCCGGCCTCCAGTCCGTACCGTTTTCCAAAACCATGGCCGTGTGCCGGGCGGGCCGCGCCGCCGCGCGCTCCTATTTCCCCGAAGCTTTCATCTGCAGCCAGGCCTCTATGAAAGGCTGCAGGTTGCCGTCCATTACGCCGTCGACGTCGCTCGTCTCGTATTCCGTGCGCAGATCCTTGACCATCGTGTAGGGGCAGAAGACGTACGAGCGTATCTGCGAACCCCACCCGTTCTCCGACTTCGCGCCGTAGAAGCGGTCCATCTCCGCCTTCTTGCGGTCCTCGTAGTATTCGTAGAGCTGGGCGCGCAGCATGTTCATCGCCTTTTCCTTGTTCATGTGCTGCGAACGCTCTTTCTGGCAGGCGACTACGATGCCCGTCGGCAGGTGGGTGAGGCGAACCGCCGAATCGGTCTTGTTGACATGCTGGCCGCCGGCGCCGCCGGAGCGGTAGGTGTCGATCCTCAGGTCTTCGTCCTTGATCTCCACGTCGATGCCGTCGTCGATTTCGGCGACGGTCTCCATCGAGGCGAAGGAGGTCTGGCGGCGCTTGTTCGCGTCGAACGGCGAGATGCGCACGAGACGGTGGATGCCGCGCTCGGCCTTGAGCATTCCGAAGGCGTACGGGCCTTCGACCCTGAAATACACGTCCTTGTAGCCGGCTTCTTCGCCGGGCTGCGTGTCGTATTCCTCGACCTTCCAGCCCTGGCTTTCTGCGTAGCGCTGGTACATGCGGTAGAGCATGGCGACCCAGTCGCAAGCCTCGGTTCCGCCCTGTCCGGCGTGGAGTTTCACGAAGACGTTGCACTGGTCGAACTTGCCGCCGAGCAGCGACTGCATGCGCAGCTTGGCGAAGTGCGCCTCGGCGCGCCCGCATTCCGCGAGGGTGTCGGCGAGCGCGGCCTGGCGGGCGTCGCCCTCCTCCATCCCGGCGAGTTCGAGCATTACCTTCGCGTCGTCGATCGACTTGAGAAGGGCGTCGAACGGTACGGTGTAGGCGCGCTCGGCGTTAGCGGCGGCTATCGTCTCGCGCGCCTTGTTCTGGTCGTTCCAGAAGTCCGGCGCCGCCTGCATCTCCTCGAGCCGCGCGAGATTCGCGCGCCGGTCCGCTATCTTCGTGTAGTCCGCCATCGCCGCGGCCTTTTCTTCAAGGCCGTCTATGCGCTGGCGGACTTCCTCGTCCTCGATGAGCTTGGTCTTTGTCTCTTCAGCCATTCTTCTTTTCTTCGTCGCCGGAAAGCCCGGCGTCGGGCCTCTTGCCGCGGTAGAACGCTGCCATGACGGGCGTGGCGATGAATATCGACGAATAGGTGCCGGCCACAACGCCGATGAGCATCGTCAGCGCGAAGTCGTAGATCGAGCCGTCGCCGAAGATGAAGAGGGCGGCGACCGCGAAGAACGTCGTGAGCGACGTGATTACCGTGCGCCCGAGGCACTCGTTTATGGACTTGTTGCAGACTTCGGCCAGCGTCGCCCTGGGATCGCGTTTCAGGCGCTCGCGGATGCGGTCGAACACCACGACCGTGTCGTTGATCGAGTAGCCGATGATCGTGAGCAGGGCCGTTATGACGATGAGCGAAACCTGCCTGCCGCAGAGCGAGAACAGGCCGAGCGAAATCAGCGCGTCGTGGGCGAGCGCGACTACGCCGCCGAGTCCGAAGCCGAAGCGGAAGCGGAACGCCACGTAGAGCAGGATCGCGACGAGCGAGAGCATAACGGCTTTCGAGCCGCTCTCGCGCAGGTCCGCGCCGACCGTCGGGCCGATGGTCTCGCTCGACTTCACGGTGAACTTCGGCGCGCCCTCCTTGCCGGTGTTGAGCAGCGAGGCGATGCGCGCCTCGACGCCGACCGTCTCTTCGCACGACGCGAGCTTGATCTCCATCCCCTTGTTGCGCGACGAGATTATGCGCGCGATCTCGCCCGCCACGCTTCCGCCGGCCGCCTTGAGCTTCGAGCCCTTGCCGGACGCGGAGTTTTCGGAGACCTTCACGACGAGCGTCGCCGTCTTGTTGGTGGCGCCGCCTTCGATCTTGTTCTTGATCTCACCGAGGCGGATCGTGTTGTTCACGTCGAACGCCGCCATCGCGCGCGCCGTCGCCTCGCGGTTGAACTTGTCCGCGCCCTTGGCGACTTCGAACGTCGCCACGGTTCCCGGATCGCTCGTCACGCCGGTCTTGACGAAGAGGTCGTCGCCGGTGCGCTGGATGACCATGGCGTTGTCCACCGGATTCAGCGTCTTGCGGATCGCGGCCACGTCGACGGGGCCGCCCTCGACGCCGTACACGATCGACGTGCCGCCCGTCAGATCGACCGCGAGCACGCTTCCGGGATTTGTTTTCAGCCTGTACGCGAAGACCGCGAGCGACACGGCGATTATCGCGCCGGAGGCGATCAGCGTCTTCTTTCCGAAGCGCATGAAGTCGATGTCGGGGTTCTTGAAGAACTGGAGCATCTTGAAGGGCTTGGCCGACGCGGGGTCCGCCTTGGCGTCGATGACGAGGCGCGTGACGACGACGGCGGTGAACATCGAAATCAGTACGCCGCCTGTGAGCATGATCGCGAAGCCGCGCACCGGGCCGGTGCCGACGGAGTAGAGGATGCAACCGGTGATGATCGTCGTGATGTTGGAGTCGAAGATCGCCGTGAAGGCGCGGCCGTAGCCGTTGGCCACGGCCTTCCCGACCGTCGCGCCGCGCTGGAACTCTTCGCGGATGCGTTCGAACACGAGCACGTTCGCGTCCACCGCCATGCCGAGCGTGAGCACCAGGCCGGCGATGCCGGGCATGGTGAGCACGGGCAACTGGACCGACGCGCCGGCCATCGAGGGATCCTCCACGAACACGCCGAGGGCGTGGGCGACCAGGAACAGCGAGGCCGGAAGGAGGATGACGTCGAGGAGCAGCGCTATGTCGGCCACGAAGCCGATCTGCCAGTAGTAGAAGAGCATGAAGATCGCCACGAGCAGGAATCCGATCGTCGCGGCGCCGATGCCGCTGTCGATCGCGTCCTGGCCGACGGTTGGATCGACCTTGGTCTCCGCGTCGATCTTGAGAGGCGCGGGGAGTGCGCCGGCGTTGAGGTCCGCCGCAAGGCGCTTGGCCTCGTCGAGCGTGAAGCGCCCGGTGATCTGGCCGTTGCGGCCGATTTCGCTCTGGATTACGGGGGAGGATACGAGTTCGTCGTCGAGGATGATGGCGAGCTGGCGGCCGATGTGTTCGCGCGTGAGCTTGGCGAACTTCTTGGCGGCTTCGCGGCGCAGTTCGAACGCCACGCAGTAGCCGCCGGCGAGGCTCTGCACCGCGTCCGGCGTCGCGGAGGCGAGGCTTTCGCCCGTCAGCTGCACGCGGCGCTCAACGAAGCGCGGCAGGTATTCGCCGCTGAAGTTGCCGAACTTGTCCTTGGCCGGCTCGAGAATGAAGCGCACGTGGCTGTCCGACGTTCCGAAGGAGGATACGCGGGCGAGGTAGTTGCTCTGCGAGGATATTTCCTTCCAGTTGGAGGCCTTGGCGTAGCCGCTGCCGGATTCGACGAAACCGGGCGGGCAGGCGCCGGCAGGTATCGCGTCAATCAGCTCGCGCTCGTTCTCGGGCACGAAGCGGAACTCGAGGAACGCCATCTTCTGCAGGCGTTCGCGCGCTTCGTCCCCCGTCTTGCTGTCGGCGCCGGGAAGCTGGACGAGAATCTGGTGCTTGCCCTTGACGGACTGGATCACCGGCTCGTTAGTACCCATCGCATCGACGCGCCGGCGGATGATTTCGATCATGCGGTCGTCGGCGCCGTCGAGGGTGCGGGCGACTTCGGCCTGCAGGAGCGCCGGATCCTTTTCGCACTCGGGCTTGCGCTCGATGATCTTGTCGTGGAGGCGGGCGTAATCCACTCCGAGGGTGAAACTGTTGCCGCCCTTGAGGTCGAGACCGAGCCTTACTTTTTCCTTCGGCGGGTAGGCCAGATACACGGAACCGGCGGTTATCAGAAGAAGCACCAGCCACTTCCACATGTTGTTGCGTTCAGACGCTTCGTTTGCCATTTCTGTTTTCCTCGTTTCGTTGCGCACTTTGCGCATTACATTGATTATACCAAAAATCCGCTCTAAAAAACGGCTTTTTATAGCCTCGCCGGGATTCGCCGCCGGGCGTCCGGCGTTTTCCTCCCGTTCGTCGCGACGTTCCTTCAGGTCGATTGCAAGAAGTCTTCCCGATCTCTTGCCCGATGACACCCGGATGTCATACCCTGTGACACCCGGGTGTCACACCCGATGACATCCGGGTGTCATACCATGTGACATCCGGGTGTCATTCCCCGGGCGTCCAGAAAGGATGCCCGGACGAGGAAGAGAATCTGGGTTCGCCGACGTGTTCATGCCGGTTGTTTCTTCCGGGTTTTTATAACCTATTTGCCGGAAAGCGCGTTTATTGCCGCGATGACTTCATGCTCGCCGAAACGCCGCTTGCTTTCGTTCCAATTCCACAGTCCGGATTTTACTTCTTCCGCATTTTTGCATTTTTCGTGGAATACAAGCCAATGGACGGACGCGAGAAGTTCCATGCCGCGAGGCGTCTCGAATCCCCGGCACAGCCGGGAAACCTCGTTTATACGTTCCAGCGTTTCGCATTCCTCCGCCAATTTGGCCTCGGCCTCTTTCATCGCGCCGGGCGCGGGTTTTCGCCCCCCGGAGGCCGGCCCTTTTGGTACAATACCCCGGTGGAAACAAGAAACGCATAATACAGAAACATGAAACGCAAAATCTTCTTCGCCGCGGTTCTTTCCGCGCTGGTTCCGGCTCTCCACGCAGTGCCGGCTTCGTCGTTCCGCATCCGCGATCCGTTCATCCTCGTGGAGGGCGGCGCGTACTATCTGTACGAGGCCCAGCCGTGGAGCGGCGGCCCCGGAGTATGGGTGCGCACAAGCAAGGATCTGGAGTCGTGGAGCGAGAGGTCGCTTGCCATGGAGCTCGGCGAAAAGATCCCCGCGACCGCGGTCTGGGCGCCGGAAGTGCATAAATACGACGGCGAATACTGGATGTTCGTAACGCTTACCTTTAAGCGCGGCACGTACGACGTGGCGCCGGATTCCCAAGGCTCGGCCGGCCGCGTTTCGCCGCGGGGAACGTGGGTTTTCCGGTCGCGCAAGCCCGAAGGCCCGTTCCTGCCCGTCGCGGACGGCCCGGTGCCGCCGCGCGAATGGATGACGCTCGACGGGACGCTGGTGGTCGATGGCGGGGCGCCGTATCTCGTCTTCTGCCACGAATGGATCCAGACCGGCGACGGCGAGATGTGCGCCGCCAGGCTTTCCCCCGGCTTCGCGTCGCTCGCCGAAAAGCCGAAGACGATGTTCAAGGCCTCCAAGGCGCTCCCCGGCGCGTCCGTCGTGACCGACGGTCCGTTCTTCCGGCGTTCGGAGAAGAGCCCCGCCCTGCACATGATCTGGTCCAACATGGTGAAGGACCATGGCTATTGCGTGCTCGTGCGCACGTCGAAGAGCGGAAAGCTCGAAGGCCCCTGGACGGCCGACAGGATCCTCTACGGCCAGAACGGCGGCCACGGAATGATATTCAAGGCGCTCGACGGAAGGCTCATGCTCGCGCTCCACCAGCCGAACAGCGGGACCGCGGAGCGGATGAAACTGTTCGAACTCGAAGACGACGGGGAAACGCTGAAGGTAGCGGGGAAGTGAGACGCTACAAGGCGACCATCGCCTACGACGGCACGGGTTTCTCGGGCTGGCAGTTCCAGACAAACGCGCTCGCCGTCCAGCAGACCGTCGAGCAGGTCCTGGAAGACATAGAAGGGGCCCCCGTGCGCGTGTATGGTTCGTCGCGCACGGACGCTGGCGTTCACGCCGAGGGCTTCTGCGCGCATTTCGACCTCTCCAAGCCGATTCCGCCCGCGAATCTCGTGCGCGCCGTCAACGCGCGGCTGCCGGATTCCGTCCGTTTCGTCCGCGCGTCGTACGCGCCGGCGGGGTTCGACGCGCGGCTTTCGGCCAAGGGCAAGGAATACCGCTACCAGGTCTATTGCGGGGCGGTCATGCCTCCTTCGATGGCGCCGTACTGGACGCATTGCGCGAAGCCGCTCGACATTGCGGCGATGCGCGAGGCGGCGGCGCATTTCGTCGGGCGGCACGACTTCGTCTCGTTCGCCGCCAATCCCGATCGCGAACTCGAAACGACGGTGAGGACGGTGTTTTCCGTGGATGTTGCCAAGAGCGGGCGGCGGCTCGTCATGAAGATACGCGGGGACGGTTTTCTCTACAAGCAGGTCAGGTCGATGGCGGGTTTTCTTCTGGCCGTCGGGCTCGGGCGCGAGGCGCCTGGCGCCGTGAAGGAGCTGCTCGACGCGGCGTTGCCGCGCACGGCGCGGGTCGAGACCGCCCCTGCGAAGGGTTTGCATCTGGCGAAAGTGTTCTATCGATCGAGGGGGGAGAAATGATCTACTATCTTGCCGAACATCTCAAAGAGGCGTGGGGCCCGTTCCGGCTTCTGCAATCGCACGCTCTGCTTCTCGCCGGGGGCGCGTTCGCCTCGGCCGTCGCGACGTGGCTGTTTCTGCCGAAGCTGTGGAACCGCCTGCCGCGCGACCGCGGCAAGGCTATATGCAAGGATACGGGCGGCATGGCCTCGGCGGGCAAGCCGACCGGGGCGGGGCTCTGGATTTCGCTTCTCGCCCTGCCCGCCGCCGTCCTCTTCGCGCCGCTCACGACGTGGGACGCGCTCGCGCTCGCGGCCATGTACGGCGCGATGCTTTTCGGCTGGCTCGACGATCGCGCCGAGACGCCGTGGGGCGAATTGAAGAAGGGCCTGCTCGACGCCGTGTGCGCGGTCGCGATCGCCTTTTTCATCGCGAAAGGCCACGGCACCACGGTGTGGCTACCGTTCGTAAAGGGCGAGTGGACCGCGCCGCTCTGGCTTTACGTGCCGGGCGCCGCTTTCGCGCTCTGGTTCACGATGAACGCTACCAACTGCTCGGACGGCGTGGACGGCCTCGCGGGCACGCTTTCGGTCATCGCCCTCGCCATAATCGCCGCGATGCTCTATCTCGTTGTCGGCTACAGCCCCGTCGCCAGATATTTCCTCATACCGCCGAATCCGGACGCGGCGCGCTGGGCGATCCTTTCCATGACTGTTGCCGGCGCGTTCGCCGGGTATCTGTGGTACAATGCCGAGCCGTCAAAGGTCCTCATGGGCGACGCCGGAAGCCGCTTCCTCGGCATTTTCACGGGAACGGCGACCCTCGTCACGGGCAATCCGTTCCTCGTTCTTGCCTTCGCGCCGATCCTGCTCGTGAACGGCGGCGGCGGGCTCGCGAAACTCGTCCTGCTCAGGCTTGCGAAAAAATGCGGCTTCGAGATACCCGGCGACAGCGCCATCCGGCGCGTCAGGTTCCCTCTGCACGACCACTGCAAGAAGAATCTCGGCTGGTCCAACGCCCAGGTCCTCATGCGCTTTACGCTGATGCAGATCGCCGTCATGCCTCTGCTTTTCCTGCTCCTCGTCAAAGTAAGGTAGCCGGCCCGGTCCGCCGGCACGGGTGGAACGGGCAATAAGTGGAACGGACTTTCAGCCCGTTTTTGAAGGTATAAACGGGCTTCCGTCCCGTTCCACTTGCAAGGGCGGTTGCGGCCTGTGGTACAATTTGCTCCGCGAGCAGGCGACAACAGGCTGAATGACGTCAAAACTCAAATCCTGGATGGATTTCAGGAATCCAGATTTCTGGAAAATACAGAAAGAGCAACGTGCTCCGCCAGATGACGGTCGTTTTCAGATGACGGTCGTTTTCTGCCGCTGCCGGACCCAGAACGAGCTTTCCCCAGTCCCGTACGATTTTTTTGCCGCGGGTGGTTTTTTT
>JAFNRY010000160.1 GCA_017385345.1 Kiritimatiellia bacterium | reverse complement strand
CCCGTCCTGCGGCGCGGCGTCGTCGTCGACGGCATTGTCGGCGCCGGCATCGTCTTCCTGCCGTTCCTCTTCATCCTTCTGCTGGGGTTCCGGCGTCTGCGCGGGCTCGGGGGACGGCGGATCGTCGAAAATCAAATCGTCGAGATCGTCGGCGCAGGCGCGACTCGCCGCGGCGACTGCTGCGAGAATCGCTACCGTGCGTAAAAGTTGTTTCATCGTCTGCCTTTCGGTGTTGATTTCTTGGGCTTTCTCAAACCAAATGCGCTCCGTCCGACGGCTTCACGAGACTGCATGCCGGCTCGTCGCCGAACTTGGCCTTGTATTCCTTGGTTATGGCCGCCGCTATGGAGTCCGCCGCGCTTGGATCGACGAGCAGGCAGCAGCTACCGCCGAATCCGCCGCCGGAAAGCCGCGCTCCGTAAACTTCGGGTATCGCCTTCGCGGCATCGACGATCGCGTCGAGCTCCTCGCAGGAATTCTCGAACCAGTAGCGGCTGGACTCGTGGGAATCGAACATGAGCGCCCCGAATCCCTTCAAATCGCCCTTCTCGAGCAGTTCCGCGCCCTGGAGCACGCGCTCGTCCTCGCCGATCGGGTGCACCGCCCTGCGGGCCGCCGTTTCGGAGAGCCCGCCGCGATAGAGAACCCATTCCGCCATGGTCACGTCGCGCAAATGCGTAACCTTCTTGCGCAGGACGCCGGCGAAATGGCGCGCGGCGTCTTCGCAAGCCTGGCGCCGCGTGGCGTACGCGCCGTCGGCGAGCGCGTGGCGCGCGTTGCTCTTGACCATCATGAACGCGACCGACGGCCCGAGGTCAACGTTCTCGAACTGGCAGGTCCTGAAATCGCTCTTCACGAGGGCGCCTTCTTTGCCGAACAGCGAGGACGCCTGGTCCAGCAGGCCGCACGGGCAGCCGGCGAAAGTATGTTCCGCCTTCTGGCCGATTTTCGCGAGGGACGTCTTGTCTTTCTCGATGCCGTATATCTTGGCGAGCGCGAGCGCCGTGGCCATTTCAAGCGCCGCGGAGGAACTGAGCCCGGCGCCGAGCGGAATATTGCCGCCGAACACGGCCTTGAAGCCCCTGCCAGCCTTGGACGGCGCGCCGTCGAACAGCCAGTTGAACGTGCCGACGGGATAATTCGCCCATGTCGCCCCCTGCTTCACGGGCGCCACGGTTCCGAGCGTGCACTCGAACTTTTCCCCGTTTTCGCCGATGTCGAGCGCCACGAGAGTCACTTTGTCGTCGTCGGCGGGCGACGCCGCGAAGAACGTCCCCTTGTCGATCGCGGCCGAAAAGACGTAGCCCTCGTTGTAGTCGGTGTGGTTGCCGAGAACCTCTATGCGCCCGGGCGCGTACGCGACTGCCTCCGGCTTCGCGCCGAACTCCGCCTCGAACCGCGCCGCCACCTTGTCGTAAACTTCCTGGTTGAGCATTGTATTTCCTCCTTGGATTGTCGTTCCTGCAGTGCCGCGATCCGCCTTACTTCACGCGCTCCTCTATGTCGGCCGGCGGCTTGGAAAGAAACGCCGAGTAAACGAAGAGATAGGCGAGAGCAACCGCGGGAACCACGTACGAAATCATGAAACCGGCCTTGTCGGCTATGTAGTTCTGCACGAGCGGCAGAACTCCGCCGCCAACGACCATGACCATGAAGAGACCGGACGCCGCAGCCGTGTACTTGCCCAGCTTCTCGGTCGCGAGGTTGAAGGTCGAGGGCCACATGATGGAAGTCATCAGGCCGCAGAGCGCGAACAGAAGCGCGGTGAGCGGCACCGTAGTCATCTCGAAGCCCTTGCCCGTGAACACCGGCATCTTCGTGGAGATCGCCGTCGTCTGCGTGCCGACTATGATGAGGACGATCGCCGTGAATGTGGTGAACGTCATGAGGGCGCGGGAGGATATCTTGCCGCCTATGAAAGCGCCGATGGTCCTGCCGACGAGCATGAGGAACCAGTACGTGCCGGCGACGACGCCGCCGATGGCTCCGGCCTTGGCCGCGAATTCGGTTCCCTTGAACGGGCCGTTCGCGTCGGCGAGCCACAGGTTCATCGTCGCCGGAATGCCGATTTCGATGCCGACGTACATGAAGATGCCGATGACGCCCAGCAGGCAGTGGCGGAACTTGAGCGGCGCGAGAACGGGTATGTCCTCCGCCGTGTCGCCCTGCTCGGGATTCGGCACCGGTATGAACGAGAGAATCACGAACGCCGTCGCGAAGACCGCCAGCGCGATGTAGAGCACCATGTTGACGTCTGCCACCTTGGTCGCCTTGGTCACTTCGCCAATCAATATGCCGACGAGCATCGGGGTGGCCGTGCCGGCCAGGGAATTGAACGTGGTTCCAATCATGTTGAGCTGGTTGCCGCGGTTGCCGCCGCCGCCGAGGAGGTTGAGCATCGGGTTCACCACCATGTTCAGCATGCATACCGCGAAGCCGCACACGAACGCGCCGAGCAGATAGACGAAGAACGCCGCCGGAAGCCCCCCGGCCATCGCAAACGTCCCGTCCGCGTTCAAGCCGACCTTGCCTGAGAGGAACTGTATGGCCACGCCGACGAAGCCGGTGGCTATGCCGGCCATCGCGGTGAACTTATAGCCCTTCTTCGCCAGCATCCTGCCGGCTGGGATTCCCATGAACAGATAGGCGGCGAAGTTCATCATGTTGCCCATCATGCCCCACATATTGGAGCCGTCGATGCCGGGCTGGTACTTCCAGACGTTGCCCATGGGCGCGGCGAGATTCGTCACGAACGAAATCATGCCGTAGATGAACATCATGGTGACGACGGCGACCCAGTTGGTGCCCTTCTGCTCCTGCGTACTCATGTCCGTTTGTTCTCCTTATTGTACATTTGACACCGGAATTATACCGCAATCACTCCCTGCAAGTCAATGCCGTGCGGGCGGTCCCGGCGGCTGGCGGCGGATCCCGTCCGCCCTACGCCAGTTCCTTCGAGCGCTTTGCGGCCGCCGCGAGCGTCGCGCAGACCGCCCGCTTGAACGGCCCTTTCGCCAGAAACGCCATGCCGGCCGCCGTCGTGCCGCCTTTTGTGCATACGCCCTCGATGAACGGCCGCGTCTCCATGCCGCTCTCCTTTAAAAACTTCGCGGTTCCGTACATCGTCTGGCGCGAAAGAAGGCGGGCCGCGACGCGCGAGAGCCCCAGCGCCTCGCCGGCCTCCGCCATGGCCTCCTCCATGTACGCGAAATACGCGGGGCCCGATCCGCTCAGCGCGGTCACGGCGTCGAAATCCTTTTCATCGAGCACGATGGTCTCGCCGGCCGCGCCGAGTATCTTCCCTACGGCCTTGACCGACGATTCCGGCGTCGTCTTCTCCGCGCATATCGCGCACATCCCGGCCTTCGCGCGCAAAGCGAGGTTCGGCATCACGCGCACCAGCGCCGGAACGGCCCCGATGCGCTCGCGCAGCTTCGCAAGCGTCTTCCCGGCCACGATCGACACCACGGTCTGGCTCTTCTTCAGAAACGGGGCGACCTCCGCCGCGACAGCGTCCGCATCCTGCGGACGGACGCAGAGAAAGACGATTTTCGCGCCCTTCGCCGCTTCCGCCAGGGAATCCGTCGTCTCCACCCCGTACTTCCTTTCGAGTTCTTTGCGGCGGGCGGGGATCTTCTCCGCCATGATTACGCCGTCCGCGCTTTCCATGGCCGAGAGTATTCCCTCGGCCATCTTGCCCGCCCCGAGAAATGCTATTCTCTTCTTCATTCCTTCTTTTCCTTTCCACCGTACGCCGCCGCGGAGAATTCCGCCGGAAGCGACTTCGCCTCCGGCCCCGCGCGGAGGTATTCTACCAAACACGCGCCGTTCCCGCCCGCGGCCGACGGCGCGAAGGCGGGAATCCCGGCGCGATCCGCCGCACGGCCGCGCTGCGCTGAATCGCGGAATTGTGCGCGGAATTGTAGTATAATACGCGCCATGACACGAATAGTCGTAAAAGTGGGCACCCACGCCATCGCCAACAAACGCGGCCGCCCCGACAGAAAGGCTCTCGAAAGAATAGCCGGCGGAATATGCCGGTTGCGCCAGGCCGGATGCGAAACCGTTTTCGTATCCTCCGGAGCCGTAGCCGCCGGAGTGGAGGCTCTCGGCCTCGACACCCGCCCGCGCGACGTGAACGACGTCCAGATGTGCGCCGCCGTCGGCCAGGCCCGCTTTATCTGCGAATACGAAAAGCTATTCGCCTCCCATGGCGTCAAAATCGGGCAGGTCCTCCTCACTCACCACGATTTCGAAGAGCGCCGCCGCAGCCAGAACGTGAAAAAAGCCGTCGAACACCTCCTCAAAGCCGGAATCGTGCCGATAGTGAATGAAAACGACGTGGTCGCGGACGAAGAACTCAAAGGGCAGACGTTCGGCGACAACGACCATTTGAGCTTCCTGATGGCGAAGCTCCTCAAGGCCGACACGCTCATACTGCTTTCGACCGTGGACGGGCTTCTCGACGCGCACGGGCGCAGGATCCCCGAAATCTCAAACTTCCGGAACATCGCGAAGCTCGTGCGCCCCGGCGAGAAGGGTTCGCTTTCAAAAGGCGGCATGGGATCGAAGCTCAAGGCCGTCAAAGCCGCCGTCGCCGCCGGGATCGACGTTTACATCGCCAACGGGCGCCGCCGGTCTCTCGATGATCTCGCGTCCGGCAGGGCGACCGGCACCTTCTTCCCAGGAAGCACGCTCTGAAAGACCGCGAAATGCAATCAATACACGACCTCGTCCAATCCATGGGCCGCGACGCGAAAGCCGCCGCCGCCGTCCTGCGCCGCATCGACACGGCGGGCAAAAACGCCGCACTGGAGTCGATGGCCCGCGCGCTGGAGGAAGACAGGGAGAAGATATTCGCCGCCAACGCAGCCGATGTCGCCGAAGCGGAAAAAGCGGGGATCCCGCCGGCCATGATCGACCGGCTGACTCTGACCGAAGCGCGGTTTTCGTCGATGGTTGACGGCGTGAGGCACGTGGCGACCCTGCCGGACCCCGTCGGCGAAGTCATATGGGAGCGAAGCCGCCCGAGCGGAATCTCGATCCGGAAGATCCGCGAACCGCTGGGGGTTGTGGCGGTCGTTTTCGAATCGCGCCCCAATGTGTTCATCGACACGGCGGCGCTGTGCCTAAAGGCCGGTAACGCGATAATTCTGCGCGGAGGGAAGGAGGCGCTCGGATCGAACGCCGCGCTCGCGGCCGCCGCCGCGAAGGCGCTCGAACGCGCCGGCCTCCCGCCGAAAGCGGTCCAGTTCGTGCAGGTCCGCGACCATGAAGCCGTCGCCGAACTCGTCCGCGCGACCGGCCTCGTCGATGTCGCCATCCCGCGCGGAGGGGAGCGGCTGATCCGGGCCATGTGCGAAGCCGCCCTCGTGCCCGTCTTGAAGCACTACAAAGGCGTATGCCACATCTACGTGGACGACAAGGCCGATCTCGCAATGGCGCTATCGATTCTCGACAATGCGAAGGTCCAGCGTCCAAGCGCCTGCAACGCGGCGGAATGCCTGCTCGTGCACGAAAAACTCGCTCCGCTCTTCCTGCCGATGGTGAAGGCGTGGGCGAAAGACAAAGGCGTCGCGCTGCACGACGACGGCGCGGGCGTCGAATACCTGTCGCTGGATCTCAACGTCGCGATGGTAGCGGGGTATCGCGAAGCGATCGACTACATCAACGCCAATTCTTCCGGCCATTCCGACTGCATCGTGACGGAAGACAAGGCCCGCGCGGCGGAGTTCCTGCGCGACGTGGACTCCGCGTGCGTCTATCACAACGCGTCCACGCGCTTCACGGACGGAGCGGAGTTCGGCATGGGCGCCGAAATCGGCATCTCCACCGACAAGCTCCACGCGCGCGGCCCAATGGGCCTTGAAGAACTGACGACCTACAAGTACGCCGTCACCGGCGACGGGGCGCTCAGAAGCTGAGATCTGCTACTCGATCGCAACCGCCGCGCTTCCGGCTTTTTTGATCGTGGCCGAGCCGTAGCCTTTGCCGCCGACGACCACGCCAGAGACGGAAACCGTTTTCGCCTTCAACTTGCCGTTAACTTCGGCATACGCTTTGAACGAACCCTTGAACGAACCGTCCTTCGCCTTGTACGAAAGTTTCAGCCCGGACGGATTCTCGCCGAGTTT
>JAFNRY010000159.1 GCA_017385345.1 Kiritimatiellia bacterium | reverse complement strand
GATGCAGCCGCCGGCCGCGATCATGGCGGCTGCGGCTGCCAGCCTCGACAGTCTCATCTCCGCGCTCCTTTCCTTGCAAGTTTCTCCGCAAGTCCGGTGTATGTCGCGGGAGTGAGCGCCGCGAGCCTTGCTTTGTCCTCTTCCGCGAGAGGAAGCCCTTCGATGAATCCGCGCATCGTCTCCGCCGTCACGCGCCTTCCGCGCGTCAGCTCCTTCAGCCTTTCGTACGGCTTTTCCATGCCCGCCTTGCGCATCACCGTCTGCACCGGTTCCGCGAGAACTTCCCAGTTGGCGTCGAGATCGGCGGCGAGTTTTTCGAGGTTGACGCCTATCCGTCCGAGTCCCTTGATCGTCGAGCGGACGGCGACGAGCGTGTAGCCGAAGCCGACGCCCATGTTGCGCAGCGTCGTCGAATCCGTCAAGTCGCGCTGCATCCGCGAAATCTGCAGTTTGCGCGCCATGTAGCCGAGTACGGCGTTGGCGAGCCCGAGGTTGCCTTCAGAGTTTTCGAAGTCGATCGGATTGACTTTGTGGGGCATCGTTGAAGAACCGACCTCTCCGGCGACGGCGCGCTGCTTGAAGTAGCCCATCGAAACATACATCCACACGTCGCGGTCGAAGTCGAGCAGCACGTCGTTCCACCTCGCCGTGGCGTCGAACAGCTCCGCGATCCCGTCGTGCGGTTCGATCTGCGTGGTGAGAGGGTTTTGGACGAGTCCGAGCGATTCTATCGTCCTGCGCGAGAGCGCCTCCCAATCGACGTCCGGATACGCCGCGAGATGCGCGTTGTAGTTGCCCGTGGCCCCGTTCATCTTGGCAGGGAGTTCGATCGCGGCGATCTGGGCCGACTGCCTGCGCAGTCTCGAGGCGAAGACCGCGAGCTCCTTGCCGACCGTCGTAGGCGTCGCGCTCTGTCCGTGGGTGTGCGCCAGCATCGGCACGCCGGCGTTTTCCTCGGCCATTCCGGCGATCCTGTCTTCGACTTCCCGCATCGCCTCCAACAGCGCCGCGCGCCCGTCGAGCAGCATCAGCGCGTGGGCCATGTTGTTTATGTCTTCGCTCGTGCAGGCGAAGTGGATGAACTCCGACCTGCTTTCGAGCGGAGTCCCCGCCATTTTGCGCTTGAGGAAATATTCAACCGCCTTTACGTCGTGGTTCGTCGTCTTTTCTATTTCCTTGACTTCGGCCGCGTCCGCGACCGTCGTTCCGCCGGCGATGGAGTCGAGAAGGGCTTTTTCCGCGGCTGCGAGAGGTTTGCATTCGCGTATGCCGGGTTCTTCGCAAAGCGCCGCGAGCCACGCGCATTCGACGCGGATTCTGCGTTTGACGAGCCCGTATTCCGAGAAGATGCCGCGCAGTTCGTCGCACTTATGCGCATAGCGTCCGTCGAGAGGCGATATCGCCTCGAGTTGATCGATGTTCATGTTGTGGAAATTATAGCAAAAAGAAGAGGCGGCCGCGCCGTGGCGCGACCGCCTTCCGTTCCGGAAAAGCGTTGCCGGGCGTCAGGCGTTGGCGTTGCCCCAGGCGTAGTGGGCGAACGCCTTGTTGGCCTGGGCCATCTTGTGGACGTCGTCGCGTTTCTTGATTACGTTGCCCTGTCCCTGGAACGCATCGATGATTTCCGCCGCCACGGCCGCCGGCATGCCCATGCCGCGGCGTCCCGCCGCGTACTGGGTCGTCCAGCGCAGCGCGAGCGACAGCTGCCTGTTCGCCGCGATCGGCACGGGAACCGGATAGGTCGTGCCGCCGACGCGGCGCGTCTTCACTTCGACCTGCGGCTTCATGTTGTCGATGGCGGCCGAAAGGATCTCGAGCGGTTCGGTGAAGGCTTTCTCTTCCTTCGTGAACTTCGCCGGGTCTTTCGCCACGGCTTCGCCGATCTTCTCGATAGCGCCGTATACGATCTTCTCGGCCGCGGTCTTCTTGCCGTCCTTCATGATCACGCGGATCATGTGGGCCACGAGTTCGGAATTGAACTTGGGATCGACGCTCGCGCGCTTGACTATTTTTCTCGCTCTTCTCGACATGGCTTACTTCGCCTCCTTCTTCTGGCGCTTCATGCCGTACTTGGAGCGGCTGCGGTTGCGGCCCGCCACGCCGAGCGAGTCGAGCTTGCCGCGGACGATGTGGTAGCGGACGCCCGGAAGGTCCTTTACGCGGCCTCCGCGGACGAGAACAACCGAGTGTTCCTGGAGATTGTGGCCTTCGCCCGGTATGTAGGCCGTCACTTCATAGCCCGAAGTGAGGCGTACGCGCGCCACCTTGCGGAGCGCCGAGTTCGGCTTCTTGGGGGTCATCGTCTTCACGACGAGACACACGCCGCGCCTTTGGGGACACGCCTTGAGCGCTGGCGACTTCGAATGCTTCGCGAGAGGCGAACGCCCCTTGCGCACGAGCTGGTTTATTGTCGGCATTTATGTTTGTTCCTTGCTTTTCCGGACATTGTTTGTTTATTATACCATCTTTCTGCGTGTTTTGGCAAGCGCCTCACGCTTTCCATTCCTCGGTCTGCGCCGTCTGCGGAACTTCGGCCGTGTAGGCTTCGGTTTCGTCCGGCGCCGCCGGTTTTTCGTCGAGGGCGTTTTCGAACTTCGGCGTTTCGCGCTCCGGCGCGGATACGCGCAGAACCGCGCTTCTGCCGTCGCCGGTTGCGGCCTTCACCATGCCCGGCGGCACTGTTTCGCCGGTCATCGCGGCCGCCGCCGCGATCTCCTCTTCGCCGACTGCCTCGCGGGCGTCCACCGCGGCCTTCGCCGCCGCATCGACCTTGCCGAGACGCGTGCCTCTCGCCGGTACCGGCTTGAGAAGGGGGTCGTCTTCGGCGATCATCGTGCATTTCAAAGGCTCGTTGATGTACTTTTCGATTTCGGGAATCGCGAAACTCTCGTCCTCGTCTGCGAAACTGATCGCTATGCCGGTCGAACCCGCGCGCCCGGTGCGCCCGATGCGGTGCACGTAGTCCTCGGCTTCGTACGGGAAGTCG
>JAFNRY010000158.1 GCA_017385345.1 Kiritimatiellia bacterium | reverse complement strand
GCATCGCCAAACGCCAGTTAAGAAACATGATATGAAGACACGCCACGTGTGAGTACACACATAGCGCAACCTTCGTATTCCGCTACTTAACTGAGAAATTGGCGATTTCTGTACAAGCGTCATACGCTGTTGCGTACGTCGACGGATGTTGCCATCCGCCCTTGACGGACTCCGCTTTCGCGTACCGCCGGTCCCGGGACGGTGAGCACCCGGGAGTATGACAAAGATCAGATTGTCATGCGGTTTCCCTCAAGACACCGTGAATTATACCACGCCGCGCTTGCAGATGGCAAGAGCGTGATTGCTTTTACGGCCCACGCACGGCAACAGCATTTACTTTTTTCTGCTGCTATCTCCGGTTCTGCATGTCGCAAAGGCGGCGGTACGCCCCGCCGGCCACGTAAAGCGACTCGTGCGTGCCGCGCTCCTCTATGCGGCCGTCGCGCATGACGAGTATCTCGTCCGCGTTGCGAATCGTGGAAAGCCGGTGGGCGATTATGAACGACGTGCGGTCTTTCATCAGCCTGTCGATCGCATCCTGCACGAGTTTTTCCGTTACCGTGTCGAGTGCGCTCGTGGCTTCGTCAAGAATGAGAATCGGTGGATTGCGGAGAATCGCCCTCGCTATCGCAATACGCTGGCGCTCGCCGCCGGAGAGGGCGAAGCCCTTCTCGCCGCACAGCCTAGAATAGCCTTCGCTCTGCGACACGATGAAGTCGTGGGCGTTGGCGAGCTTGGCCGCCGCCACAACCTGCTCGTGCGTGGCGTCCGGGCTTCCGTAGCGTATATTCGCCTCGATGGTGTCGTTGAAAAGAAGCGTTTCCTGCTGCACCACGCCGACGAGCCGGCGCAGATCGGATATCCGCAACGAACGCAGGTCGCGCCCGTCCATCGTGATGCGCCCGGATGCGGGATCGAAAAACCTCGCCAGCAGCGAGCCGGCGGTGGACTTTCCGCTGCCGGTTCCACCGACGACCGCCACGACCTTGCCGCGAGGGACGGTGAACGAAACGCCGTCGAGCGCGTTCCTGTCGGCCGTGTCGTAGCGGAAGACGACGTTCTCGAACACGATGCTGTCGTCGAACGACTTCTTCTCCGGCGCGGCCGGATCCTCCGGCAGCCGCATATCGACATCCATCACGGACCAGATGCGCGCGAGGGCCGCGCGCCCCTGCTCGATCTGCATCTGGAGCTTGGAAAGCTGCTTGAGGGGCCTGTATATGAGAAGCAGCGGGGCGAGCATCGGCACGATGGTAGAAAGCTTGACTCCGGCGGCCCAGCACCACACCATGAATCCGCAGAGGAGGAATATTCCGACCGTTTCCACCGCCGGCCCAACGAGCAGCCCCCACCTCAGGGCGCGAAGCGTGGCCTTCAGCGTCTGGTCGTTGGCCGAGGCGTAGCGCTCGCTCTCGTATTCCTCCGTGTCGTAGGCCTTGACCGCCTTAATGCAGGTGAGCACTTCGTGGATGCGGCTTCCGACGAGAGAAAGCCTCTCGAGGGCCTTCTTGCTCCATTTGCGGATGCGTCTGGAAAGAAACATTATCGGCGCCATGAACATCGGAAAGCCGATCGCTATCATGCCGAGCGTGGGCAGCATGTCGTTCTTGACGGCGGTCCACACTATGAATCCGGCGGACACGGCGATTTCGAACGGCGCCTGGGCGAGTTCCTGCATGACGTGCTGCATTACCGACCTGATCTGCTGCGGGTCGCTCGTGCAGCGCGACATCACCTGGCCCACGTCGATGCGTCCATGGAACTGCATGGACTGCGCCTGGACGCGGCGCATAAGGTCGCACTGGACGTCGCGCACCGTCTTCATTCCGGCCCAGGCGAGGCAATAGTGGTTGAGAAAGACAAGCAGGCAGCGCAGCAGGGCGACGAGCGGCACGACGACGATCACCGCGACGAGCAGCGGCAGCCCGAGCGCGTCGTCTTCGCTTTGCAGCTCCACCCCGAAACGGGCCGCGAACGCTTTTATCTTCGAATACTCCTTGAGAATGCCCTTGGCCTTCTTCTCCGCGGCGTTCGATTTCGCCGCGACAGGCGCCTCCTGCGAAACACTCCCCTCCGGCTTCTCCGGCGAAGCGCTGCCCTCCAGCTGCGCCTGCGAAACCCCGCGCCGCTCGACGCTCGTCAGCGCCGGCTGCACGACTTGGAAGAACGGAACGAGCGTGAACGCGGTGCACACTCCGCTCAATATGCCGACCGCGATGCGCAGCCTGTAGCGCCTCGCGTATCTCCACAGCCGCGAATACGCCTCTTTCGCGCCGTACTCGCGGTCGAAAAACTCTTTCCGGTATGCGGGTTTGCGGCTCATCAGGAGTTCGGATCCTCCACGTACGCGCCCTTGCCCGGCACGGGCTCGCTCGACGAAAACACCCCGCCGTCGCCGCTTCTTTCTATCTCCCTGTCCCCGAAACGGGTGAACTCGCGGTAGAAGTTCACCCTGACCTCGCCCGTCTCGCCGTTGCGGTTCTTGGCGACGTCAATTATGGCGAGATTCTCGTCCTTCGCTTCCGGATCGTTGGCGTTGCGCGACGGTCTTCTGAGGAGGAACACCACGTCGGCGTCCTGTTCTATGGCGCCGGAGTCGCGCAGGTCGGAAAGTTTTGGCTTCTCGTATTTGTCGCCGCGCTTTTCGTTGTCGCGCGAAAGCTGCGAAAGGACGACCACCGGGATTTTCAGTTCCTTGGCCATCGCCTTTATCTGCTGCGAGATCATGCTGACCTCGATCTGGCGGCTGGCCTGGCGCGCCGCCGCGCGGCACGTGCACAGTTGCAGATAGTCGATCACCACCAGTTCTATGCCGTAGCGCTTCTTCGCGCGCCTCGCCCTCGCGCGCAGGTCCATGATGTCCAGACCGGCCGCGTCGTCGACGTAGATCGGCGCGTTCTTGAGATCGTCCACGGCAGCGAAGAGATTGCCGACGAGCGTCTGCTTCTCGCTGCGTCCGCATATGTCGCGGTTGAGCCTCCACGTGTTTATCTGGGCGCGACCGGCCACCATTCTCCTCGTAAGCGCCTCGATCGGCATTTCGAGGGAGAATATCATCACCGGATGCTTCTTTCCGCCGTCGGTCTTCGCTATGGCGTTGTTAAGGTCGCGTCCGAGCGCGCAGCACTCGGCGATG
>JAFNRY010000157.1 GCA_017385345.1 Kiritimatiellia bacterium | reverse complement strand
TTTCTCGACGGTGCCGCGCCCGGCGGCGGCGTTGACCGTGTCGTCGTCCGCGATGTAGTCGAACGGCAGGTCTTTCAGTCTGTCGCGGTACTGCAGGTTCTCCGCCACGAACGGAGAGTTCGCGACGTAGCTGTACAGCTGCGACATCTCCGCCTCGGACGGCGTCAGGTATTCCACGATCGCGTCGATCGTGGAGTTGCCGGGCGAAGGAGCCGCCAGACGGCAACCTTCGGCCTTCCCGGACGTCATCCAGCCGCGATCGGCGAAGCCGCGAAACCAATCGGCGATTTCCTTGCGTCCGTGCAGGAATCCGCAAAGAAGCGCTATGAGAAACAACAGCCAGAAGTAGCGCCAGAACCAGCGGCGCCGCACACGCGGAAGGGGGCGGCCGTTTCTGTCGCATCCGCCCGCGGCCGGCGCGCCGCCGGCCGCGACGCGCGATTCGTACTGTCGTTTCAGCACTTCCTGTCTAATCGACATGACATACCTCCCTGGCTATCGTCAATATACGATTCCTATGATCGGCGAACCGACACCGGTGCCGCTGTCGTTCCAAAGTCCGATCTGCAGTCCGCCGCCGTGGACTGCGGTGTTCACAAGCCCGATCTGCACGCCGTGCAGTTCGTGCGCGCGGTTGACAAGGCCGATCTGCACGCCGTCGAGTCCTTCGGACGAGTTGAAGACCGCCGCCACCTGCAGGGCTACGGAATCGGTACCGGTGGCGCGATTCCAGAGCCCTGCCGCGGCGATTCCGTACATGTTGCGCGCGGTGTTGTTGAAAACATTGACGAGAACGCCGCCGGATTCGCCGAACGTTTCGCCGGACAGTCCCGCGTCCAGGCCGTACACCGATTCGTACGGGTGCGTGATTCCGGGGAGCCCGAGATTCAGACGCAGACCGCAGATCGCCCAGTTGCGTCCGTATGGCATGCCCCAGTTCAACGCCGTAAGCGAAATCGGAGTCATGCTTACATGTCCGCCGCCGGGCGTATGGTCGTAGTCCCTCCGTTCCACCGGCTTTGTGCGGTCGTATTGCGAGCGTTCCACGCGGCCCTGATTGGAGCCGGTCGTCTCGCCGGGCTTGAACACCCCGCGGCCGTATCCCTGGCCGAATGCGGCCGTCGCCGTTATTATCGCAATTGCGCCAGCAAGCATCGATTTCTTCATGATGTCGTTCCTTTTTCCGAGAGTTTATATTTCAGCGATAGAGGTCGAGTTCCCTGATTGTGTAGAGGGCGTTTACGAGCCCTTCCGGGAACATGTCGCGCTCGTAAACGACTTCGACGCGAATCGAGCGGCGTACGTTGTCCGTATGTACGACGCGGCAGTCATATACTCCGTTCATCGCGTTTAGAGTGCGGACGAAGCGGGAAGGGTACTCCTCTTCGCCGCGGTAGTTCCATCCGTTGCAGACTGTGAACTCGCAGCGTTCGAGGGCGCCGGCGACCCGCGTAACGCTTTCGGCCACCCATTTCGCCAGTTCCGGCGCCGCGCAGTCGGCGACGGATTTTATCCCGTCGGACGCGTCGGGGCGTCCGCGCGACTCCTTGCCCTTCATGTCGAATCTGCGGCGGGCGACGACGTCTTTCATCTGCTCGCCTTTCATCTTGTTGACGAAAGCCTCGCGCGTCACCTGGAGATCCGCGTCGCCCTTGAACACTACGCGGCTGCCGCGCTGATTCAACAACTGGCACGTCACCGGTCCGCATGTGGAAATCAGCATCTCGCTCGGACGGTCGTACACGACGCGGTAGCCGCGTCGCGCCAGTTCGCCCTCGATATGAGACTGCAGGTATCCGCTGAGCCGGAACGCCGGCGAACTTTCGTCGCTGCCGCCGTCCATCGACACGAGCACGCGAAGCGGACGGAGCGTCGCTCCCTCGACGTAGGGCCTGTCGGTGGCGGGCGCGGACTTTACGTCGGCGATGGTGTACGGCTTGACCTGTTCTTCGGCAACGTAGCTTACGCACCCGGCGAGGGCCGATGCGGCGAATGCGATTGCGATGAGTTTTTTCATGTTTCGTTTTCCTTTTTTCTCAGCGGACCCTGATGCAGAATCTCCTGATGAACCATATCAGGAATAAAATTACGATGGCGACGGCAATGTTGCGCACCGTGACGAACGAGCGCAGCTGCTCGACGATGTCGCTTCCGACATCGTGCCTGTACGCGCCGTTGGCCGATACGGCGGCGACTACCCGGAAGCCGTCGTTGATGTCGCGGAACTTCAGGTCCGCCGTGATTTCGAACAGCGTCGGATTCGGGCGGCCCGGCGTGTACGATCCGGTAAGTCTATCGACCGGTCCGCCCGTCGGATCGACGGCCGTTTCCGGAAAAATGCGTCCGGCGACGACCATGCCGGTCAGTATCGCCAATTTGCCGCCATGGGTCTTGCCCGCCGATCCGGCCTCGATTTTGCGGAGGATCGACGAATCCACGGCCTGTCCCGCTCCGGCCCGTTCGCGGAGGAATCTTGCGAGCATGCGGTCGGAGGCGGAGCCGTTCGGCAGGTCGTAGATGCGGATGCTGTCCTGCCTGCCGGCGGCGGTGAGCGCGTTCAGGAACACCTGCGTCATGGCGCGGCCGCCTTCGCCCTCGAGCGGCAGGAGAAACACTCCGTAGCCGTCGAGCGAGGAGGGCAGTTTGGCCACTGCGTCCGCCGCCGCCGATTCCATCGCGCGGCGCGCGAAGATGTTCAGGGCCTGGTTGTCCGGCCCTCCGTCGGTGTATTGGCCTTCGACGACGGCGCTCCACACCTGCTTCGCGGTCTTTACGGCTACCAGTTTGAAAGCAATGCGAACGGACGTGGTCGCTTTCGCCCTGTCTTCGACCGCATCGACTATCTTGGCCAGCAGCATGGCGTCGCATAGCTGCAGCTTGTTCAGTTCCGGATGCGTGGCGGGATCGTAGCTTTCGAAGTCTGCCGCCTGGTCGAAAACCTGGTCGATCAGCGTCCATTGTTCGGATCTGCTTTCGTGGAGGACGAAGTCGAACCGGCACGGCACCGCGCCGAGCGCCGTTTCCAGCACTGCGGTGCTGCAGCCGGCGAGCGACGCGGATTCGCCCGCGGCCGGCAGCCACAGTTTCACGAGCGCGATGCGGGCGACGTCTTTCCCGACGCGCGCGTCGGCGTCCATTCTCGTCGCGGCCTGGAAGGCCGCGTCCTCGAGGGCGTACGAGATCTCCCGTTCGCCTGCGAATGCGCTAAGCGACAATGCCGCCGTCAAGATCAGTCCTGTTGTTTTCATCTGTTGTCTCCTTGTTGTTGAATCCACCTTCGCCGACGCCGTCCGCGGCGCCGGAAATGCCGAGTTCGCCGTCGAAGCCGGCGAGTTCCGCTTCAAAGTCGTCCGGCGCGCGGTCGGTACGCTTTCCGGCGCGCTCGAGGTCTCCAAGCGCGTCCTGCACGTCTTCGGCGTCTTCCGCCTTGTCGTCGATGTCGTCCGCAAGACGATCGACCATGCCGGCGTCCAGTTTGCCGCGCAGCCCGTACGCGAGGATCTCCAGGAACCGCCCCTTCACCGTCTCGATGGAACGTTCGTTCTCGCAGAGTATCGCGAACTCGCGTTCAAGGCTCTTGTAGCGTGCCATGAGCGTCTGGAGTTCGATCTTCAGAAGCCTCTGCCTCACCGGCGCGGCGGATTGGTATTCGCGCTTCTTCGCGCCGATTTCGCGATAGAGGCCGTCCAGTCCGGGCTTGATCTCCCCGAGGCGCTTCTTGTTGCCCTCCAGGTTTTCGTTCAGCGTCGAGAGCATCGCCTCCGGCGAGCGGTCCGGACGGATCTTCGCCCACAGCGCCTTCACGCCGCCGCCGAGCTTCCCGGCCAGCGCCGCGCATTCGGACCATGCTCTCTTGGCCAGTTCTCCGGATGCCGCTTTGGCGATCTCCTTTTCCCGGGCGGCCATTGCCGATTTCGGTTCTTCCATGTTGCCTCCTTTCGCATCGGGCTTGTTGTTGAAATCGTCCGCGGCGTGCAGGTGGCAATAACAGCGCTCGACGCCGCCGGCGCTTTCCCGTTTGGCCACCGCCCAGCGGTTCGGCAGTTCCCTGCCGCAGATGCAGCACTTTTCGCTCAAAACCTTTCCTCCATGAATTTCCTGTACGGCTCGAGTATTCCGGGCGTGATGCTGAGAGGGATGCGCTCCCTCGCATCGTTGAAGTCCTCTGCTGTCAGCACCGGGTCGGCGTCCTCGCGTATGGCGCGGCCAAGCGCCGAGCGTTTCGCCGCCGAGACGACGGCGGCGACGTCGGAACCTGACGCTCCGTCCATTCCTTTCGCGATGGCGTGGAAGTCAAGCCCCTCGGCGACGTGCGCGCCCCTGAGGTTGAGTTCAAGTATCTTCTCGCGGGCGGGGAGGTCGGGCGGACCGATGTAAACTTTCTCGTCGAAGCGTCCCGTCCGGAACACGGCTTCATCGATCGCCCACGGCTTGTTTGTCGCGCCGAGGACGAGCAGGAGATTGGCGGAATCTTTGAAGCCGCCGAGGTCGGCGAGAAACTGCGTTACCACGCGGTTGTCGGCGGAATGGGTTTCCTCTGTCCGCTTCGGAAGGAGCGACTCGATCTCGTCAAGGAACACGACCGCGACTTTCTGCGCTTTGGCTGTATTAAGGAGTTGTGAAAGCCGCTGTTCCGATTCGCCGTACCATTTCGAGCGCAAATCCGCGCCGGACGCATAGTAGAACGGGGCGTCGAGCGCGCCGGCTATCGCCTTGCCGAGCATCGTCTTTCCCGTTCCGGGCGGACCGAAGAGCAATACGCCGCCGCCAGGGTTGAGACCAAGCGCACGGGCTTTCTCTGGCGACTGCATCGGGTAGAGCACCATTTCGTTTATGATGCGCTTCGCGTCCTCCATGCCCGCGATGTCGTCGAACGAGATGTTCGGCTTCTCCGCGACAAGCCATTCGCCGCCATCCGGCGATGCACCATCCTCATCCGTCCTTGCGGCGGCAGGAGTGCCGTTCTTGCGACCTTCGAGCTTTTTCGCGAGGTCTCGCCAAGAACGCACCTCCTTC
>JAFNRY010000156.1 GCA_017385345.1 Kiritimatiellia bacterium | reverse complement strand
GAACGCCATGTCGTTGCGCGCGTACTGCGCCTCCACCAGCCGCTCCGCGAGCTCCGCGCGCTCCATTTTCGCGCCGCGCTCTATCTTCACGGCGAGGTCGCGGTATTCCTCCGGTTCGCCGAGTCCGTATATGCAGCTGACGGACGCCACCACTATGACGTCGCGCCGTCCGATGAGAGCGTTCGTCGCCGCGAGGCGGTAGCGCTCGATTTCTTCGTTTATCGAGGCGTCTTTCTCAATGTACGTGTCCGTCTGCGGGATGTACGCTTCCGGCTGGTAGTAGTCGTAGTAGGAAATGAAGTATTCGACGGCGTTCTCCGGGAAGAACGATTTGAGTTCCGTGAAGAGCTGCGCCGCCAGGGTTTTGTTGTGCGATATGACGAGGACCGGCCTGCCCAGACGCTGGATGGCGTTTGCGAGGGTGAACGTCTTGCCGGAGCCCGTCACGCCCTGGAGGATGAGCCGGCGCTCGCCGCGCTCGATGCCTTTGCACAGCGCGTCGATCGCCCCTGGCTGGTCGCCGGTGGGCTTGAACTCCGATTTTAGATGGAACAGGTTTTCTCCCATTTTTCGCGGGAGGTATTATATCATGTCGTCAGTGTCGAGTTATCGTGATTTTGCCGTGCAGCCGGCGGCCGTCCACCCTGCGTCCGTCGGAGAGGGCGAGGTTTTCGAACGAAACGTCTTCCCACTCCGCCGGGCACCCCTTGAAAAACTCGGTTTTGCCGTTTGTTTCGTGCGCGAGCATCTCGAGAATCGCGGTCGTGGCGGCGCATTGCCCGTCCATCTGCATGACGCCCAGTCCGCCGTTCCAGTCCGTGAAGCCTGCGCGGACGCCGTTGTGGTGCGAACCGTGGCCGTCGTCGCAGAAATGGCGGTCCCACTTTCTGACCAGATCGGCCGCTTCGTCCGCTTTGCCGAAATGCGTGTTCAGTATGCTCGCCCACGGAACGCACCATCCCGTCCATTTTCGCGTCCCGCGCGAAACCCAGGTGGCGTACGTGGCGTCCGCCGCGGCTTTTGCCGCGGGATCGGACATGTCGATCGTGTCGAACGGGAAGAATCCGGCCATGTGCGAGTGGTGGCGGTGGCAGTCCGTGAAGCGCTGGCCGTCGAAGAGCAGGAAGCCGGTCTCGTCCGCATTGTACCGGGGAAGGCGTTTCTGCACGTCGAGCCAGGCGGGATCCGGCTTTTCGCCGATGAGGGCGGCCGCGGCTACGAGGTCGCGGGCGAGAGCGTGCGCGGCCGCGAGCTGGAAGGAGGGGTCGCGGCCGACCGCCCCCTTGAGCCCGTTGCCAGCCCATTCCGGCGACGGCCCCACCGGGATGGAGAGGCGCCCGTCGCGCTCTTCCATCATTGCGAGATACGTCTTCATGGCGCCCTTCATGAAATCGTAGGCGCCGTCGCGCAGAAAGGCGGCGTCTCCCGAATATTTGACGTACCGCCACATCATGTCGGCCGCCCATGCCGTCGAACCGTGGTCGATCGTGCCCGTCCAGAAGCCTCCTATGCATACGCCGCGGTCGTCCACGGAGTGCGGCAGGACGTAGCCGCCGTCTATTCCGGCGAACTTTTTGGCGTTGTCGGCGAGTCTGTCGCGCCAGGACAGCACCATGCGGAACATCGGCAGGAGATGCGCGAAATGGCCGCCGCGGTACGCCGGGGAATAGCATTCCTGTATATTGATGTTGAAGTGGTAGTCGCCGTTCCACGGCACGAGCCGGTCGTCTTCGAGCCACGGCCCCTGCAGGCCGGCGGGCACGCCGTCGGGATCGGTCATCGCGCCGAAACGGTACATGCCGTATTCGAAGACGCGCTGGAGAACCGGATCTGGCACGCGGACTTTCGCTCCTTCGCTCCAGAACCTCGACCAGCGCGCCTTCGTCGCCGCTTCGATATCCTCGTAGGCGACGGCGCCGCCGCCGCAGGCGCACCCCGGCGCGCCGCGTCTTGTCGTGAGCGTGAAAACGCCGTCGGCGAGGCTCCAGTCGAGCGACACGGACGGATCGGCCGGCAGCTTCCAGTCGAAGCCGCCGCGTGCGCCGTCGTCGCGCTTTACGGCTTTCATGAAGCCGAGCGGCTTCAGGCTCTTTTCGTAAACCCCCGTGTCGGTGGCGGGAATCGACTTTGCGGAAACGTCCGCGCTACGCGGGAACCTGATGGCGAAGGCGCCGCCGTACTCCTTGCACATCGCGACGTCGAAAGCCTGTTCTCCGCCGTCTTTTGCGTACCACACGCGGGCGGTGCCGGTGTAAGGGTCGAGCTCGCCGCGCTTCAGTTCGGCCCCGGAAATTGTTATGACTGCGCGCCCGAGCGGAAGCATGTACGGATTGCGCGGCTCTCCGGGAGGCGTCTCTTTGCGGAAGAGCGCCGACAGCCTCGCCACGTCGCCTTTCTGGACGGCATCGACTATGTTCGTGTAGCTTTGTTCCTCCGTCCACGGGTAGCCGCCGCGGTGGTCCCACAAATCCGCGCGGCCGACGGTCAGGTTCACCGTTTCGCCCCCGCCCCACAGCAGAACCCCCGTCTTGCCGTCCGAAAACGCCATGCCTTCATGGCAGGTTCCCGTGCGCGGGAAGATCCATTCGACCGGCGCCGCGTCCGCCGCGGCGAGAATGGTTGCGAAAATCGCGGTGTAGAATGCAGTGTTCGGTCTGTGCGTGTGTCTCATGCCCGCAATTATAACATACGAGCGGCCGGACAGGCGCCATTTAAGCGGAGCGGGCTTCCATCCCGTTGATTGAGGCATTTTTCTTTACCATATGAACGGACAAAAAGCCCGTTCCGTTCATGCCCGTTCCGCTCGTTTTTCCGCGAAGGCGCAAATTAAAATATCGATGGATAACTTAGCATTTTGAAAAAATGCATTTTTGCAAATTATAGAATGGTTCCTTCTTTTTTCTCGCGAGGTTTTGGCGGAGGGCTCT
>JAFNRY010000155.1 GCA_017385345.1 Kiritimatiellia bacterium | reverse complement strand
CTACTGGAAGACCGAGACGGTCGAGGCCATGGACGCATTCCGCCGCAAGGACGACTATGCGACCGGGGCCGGCGAATGCGTCTCCCTCGCCGGACTGTACGCGGCGGCGGCCTTCGTCGTCTGCGGGCTGCCGCTCGAATCCATCTATCTGATGGCCACGCCCCTCCATTCACAGAACTTCATCGACGCCGACAGCGGAATCCTGACGAACAACCGTCGCCTCGTGACGCGCGCAATGTGGGCAAACGGCACGGTGATTTCGCGGCAGGCGCGCCGCGCGCTCGAGCACGAGCGCGTCACGATAGTCTCGCACGCGACCGGGCACGTGCATCTGCTCTATCCGCGCGCCACGATCGATCGCGCCGCGTACGACGGCTTCCGCGAAAAGCTGCGCGCGTTCCTCGTGCCGCCCGAAGGTTCGGCCGACATGCGCAAGGTCGAGCCGCGCCTCCCCGATCCGGAGGCGAAGATGTTCGAAAACGCCGACGAGCCGCTCGCGCTGACGCCCGACATGGACTTCGCGGAAATCAAAGACCGTCTCGAAGCGCTGCGCGCCATCAACCGCGTCGCCGCGCTCGCTCCGTACGCCGCGCACGAACTGGGCGCGACGGAAGCCGCTCCGTTCGTCAAAGCCGCCCTCGAACGTTCGCCGGTTTCGCGCAATGCGCTGGCGGCAGCGGCCGGCGGCGACCCCGAAGCAACCCTCACAAAAATCGACTCGCTCGGGAAAGAATCGATCTACGACGGCGCCTCCCGCCTCGCCCAGCCGGACGAGGTCTGGAACTACGGAACCGGCGACGGGCTGGAGAAATGCCTGCTCGCGGCGAATGCGCTCGGAGGGGACGAAATCGCCATTGACGGCGGCTTCGCTTCGCTTTGCAGGGACGGGCGCGCCGTCTATTCGGCGGCGACGTCCAAATTGCCGGCGCAGAGGCTTTGGGATCTGCGCGCGTTTCGCGGGAACGGCGAAATTTGTTAGAATAGCGGCATGAAGGTTCTCGAAACCGGGATTGAAGGCCTGAAACTCGTAGAACCGGAAGCATTCCGGGACGGGCGCGGGTATTTCTGCGAGACGTACAGCGAAGAGCGGTACGCCGCCGCCGGAATGCCGGCGCGTTTCGTGCAGACGAACGAATCCCTCTCGGCCAAAGGCGTCCGGCGCGGGCTGCACTGGCAGGCCGCGCCGCACACGCAGGCCAAACTGGTGCGCGTGGTGCGCGGCGCCGCGTGGGACGTCGCCGTGGACATACGCAAGGGCTCCTCCACCTACGGCAGGCATTTCGGCGCCCTGCTCACCGGGCGGAACATGCGCCAGCTCTACATCCCGCGCGGTTTCGCGCACGGCTTCGCCGCGCTGGAGGACGACACCCTATTCAACTACATGTGCGACAATCCGTACCGCAGGGAATCGGAACGCGGAATGCGGCTCGACGACCCGGCGCTCGGCATAGAATGGCCTGACGCCGGCACGGCGGGCGCAATGTCGGAAAAGGACTTGCGCCTTCCGGCGTTCGCCCTGATCGACCCCTGGGAGGAAACGGAGGCGGCTCGGTGAGAAAAGGCATCGTACTCGCGGGCGGGGCCGGAACGAGACTGCATCCGCTGACGCGCGCCGTGTCGAAACAGCTTCTGCCGGTTTACGACAAACCGATGGTCTTCTATCCGCTTTCCACCTTGATGCTCGCCGGCATAAGAGACGTTCTGTTCATATCGACCCCGCGGGACCTCCCGTCGTACGAAAGACTCTTCGGCGACGGCTCGAAACTCGGCATGAAGTTTTCGTACAAAGTGCAGGAATCGCCGGACGGGCTGGCACAGGCGTTCGTGCTCGGCCGCGAATTCCTCGGCGGGGACGACGTCTGCCTCGTGCTCGGCGACAACATTTTCTACGGCGCCACCCTTCCGGAGCTTCTCCGGAAAGCGAACTCGCGGCGCGAACCGACGGTGTTCGGCTACCGCGTCAGCGATCCGGAACGATACGGCGTGGTCGAATTCGACGCGGCGGGCAGGGCGGCGTCCCTCGAAGAGAAACCGGCCGCGCCGAAATCGGACTACGCCGTCGTCGGGCTGTACTTCTATCCGAACGACGTGGTCGAAAAAGCGGCGGCGCTGAAGCCCAGCGCCCGCGGGGAATACGAAATCACCGACATCAACCGCATGTATCTCGAAGAGGGGCGGCTCGCGGTAGAGACCATGGGGCGCGGGTTCGCATGGCTCGACACCGGGACCCACGCCAGCCTCGCGGACGCCACGAACTTCGTGCGCGCGCTCATCGACAGGCAGGGGCTTCAGATCGCGTGCATAGAGGAAATCGCGCTGCGGAACGGATGGATCGACCTCCCGCAGCTCGCGAAGCTGGCCGCGGAATACGGAAAAAGCTCCTACGGCTCGTATCTCGCCAACCTCGCCAGGGACGGGCGCGGATGAAAATCCTGCTCACAGGCGGCAGAGGCATGCTCGGGCGCACCGTCTGCGACGAACTGGCCGCGGACGGATTCGACGCCGTCGCCACCGACCTGCCGGAGGCCGACGTCACGGACGAACTCCTCATAGACGAAACAATCGGACGGCACGCTCCGGACGCCGTGATACACTGCGCGGCCATGACCGCGGTTGATAGGTGCGAGACCGAAGCCGATCTCGCCTACAGGCTCAACGCCCGCGGCGCGGCGAACGTGGCGGCGGCGTGCGACAGGCGCGGAATCCGCCTCGTGGCCATATCGACGGACTATGTGTTCGACGGCGCCGGCGGCGGGCCGTACCGCGAGTTCGACCGGGCGGACGGAGGAGCCACCGTTTACGGGAAAAGCAAATTCGCGGGCGAGCAGCTCGTGCGCTCGCTCTGTCCCAACCACGTGATCTGCCGGACGGCCTGGCTCTACGGCAAGGGAGGGCCGAGCTTCGTCCACACGATGCTGAAACTGGCGCGCAGGACGCAAGGGCCTCTCAAGGTAGTGTCGGACCAGCGCGGCAATCCGACGAGCGCCCGCGCCGTGGCCCGCGGGCTCGCCGCGATACTCGCCCGCCCGGGGCTGCGCGGAACGTTCCACATGGTATGCGAAGGCGAAGCGACATGGGCGCGGTTCGCGGAAGAGATATTCCGCCTGGCCGGCGTGGAACGGGAGGTCGTCCCGTGCTCCACAAATGAGTTTCCGCGGCCGGCGCCAAGGCCGAAGGACTCGCGTCTCGACAACATGGGGCTGCGGCTCGCGGGCCTGCCGCCGATGCCGCACTGGAAGACGGCGCTCGCGGAATTCATGGCGGAGGAACCGGAACTCGCCGGAACGGAGGGCTGAGATGCGGTACGCGAAGAAATGCATCGTAACCGGAGCGGCGGGATTCATCGGCTCGGCCCTCGCGCGCCTCCTGCTGAAAGAAACGGACGCGCAGGTTCTGGCCATCGACAAACTCACCTACGCCGGCGTGCCAGAATCGCTGAAGGAGGCGGGGCTCGACCCGGCGACGCTCGAATCGTCCAATCCGCGCCTGCAATTCATAAAGGCGGACATATGCGACCTCGAAAGGATGGACGCGGCGTTCGCTTCGTTCAAACCCGACGCCGTGTTCCATCTGGCCGCCGAATCGCACGTGGACCGGTCGATCGACGGTCCCGGCGAATTCGTGCGCACGAACGTCTCCGGAACGGCGTCTCTGCTCCAGGCGGCCCTCGGATACTGGCGCTCCATTCCGGGCGCCGCAGAGCGCGCGTCGTTCAGATTCCAGCACGTTTCCACCGACGAAGTGTACGGCTCGCTCGGAGCGGAAGGCTTGTTCACCGAAAAGACGCCCTATTCGCCGCACTCGCCGTACTCCGCGACGAAGGCGGCCTCCGACCACCTCGTCCGCGCGTGGCACGACACCTACGGGCTCCCCGTGCTCGTGACGAACTGCTCCAACAACTACGGTCCGTACCACTTCCCTGAGAAGCTCATACCTCTCGCGATCATCAACGCCCTCGAAGGGAAGCCGCTCCCCGTGTACGGAACCGGCGCCAACGTGCGCGACTGGCTCTATGTGGAAGACCACGCGCGCGCGCTTCTGCTCGTCAACGAGAAAGGCGTTCCCGGCGAAACGTACAACATCGGCGGGCGCAACGAACGGACGAATCTCGAAGTGGTGGGAGCCGTGTGCGCGACGCTCGACGAAATGAAGCCGCGCGCCGGCGGCGCGAAATACAGGGACCTCGTCGAATTCGTCGCGGACCGTCCCGGCCACGACCTGCGGTACGCCATCGATCCGTCGAAGATCCGCGACGAGCTCGGCTGGCGGCCGCGCGAAGACTTCGGTTCCGGAATGCGGAAGACCGTGCGCTGGTACCTCGACAACGAATGGTGGTGGCGGCCAATCAGGGAAAAACGCTATTCCGGGCGCCGGCTCGGCGCCGCCGCGCCTATCCGAGCAGAGACGCCAGATCCTCGGCGGTGAGCTTTTCCATCACCGCCGCGTCCGTAGTCGACACCGTCGCCGCTATCACGGCCTGCTTCCTGCGTTGCAGCGCGAGCACTTTCTCCTCCACCGACCCGGAGGCTATCATCTTCACTACATAGACGCTCTTCTTCTGGCCTATGCGGTGGGCGCGGTCCGTCGCCTGCGCCTCGACCGCCGGATTCCACCACGGGTCGTAGTGGATCACCATGTCGGCCGAGGTGAGGTTCAGCCCGGTTCCGCCGGCCATGAGCGAAATCAGGAACACGCGTATCTCCGGGCTACGGTTGAAGCGGTTGCACTCCCCCAGCCTGTCCTTCGTGGAGCCGTCGAGATAGCAGAACGCGATGCCCTCCTCCTGCAGCTGCGAGGCCACGAGCTGCAGCATCTTG
>JAFNRY010000154.1 GCA_017385345.1 Kiritimatiellia bacterium | reverse complement strand
GCCGTATTCCCGGGCGGGACGGTTGACGAACCCGTCCAGAAAACGCTGCTGGTTGGCCGGGTCGTCGCTGTGGGCCTGTTCATGACTCTGCTGGATTGCGAACCTCCATCTCCAGACGCCCTGCAGATAGGCGCTCGCATGGAGACGGCCACGGGAAGCGGTAGTCCGGTAGGCGTCCGCGTAGTCCGCCAGCCAGGCCTCGTCGCGATTCTTGCATTCCAGCGCGAGCGCCGTGGCGAAGTTTTTGAACGACGTCTTTCCCGCGCCCGGGATCCACCTATCGACTGTGGCGCGCACGGTTTTTTCCCATCTGCCGCCGTCCTGGAACACAATGCTTTCAAGCGCGAGCAGAGCCTTGCCGTCCGCCCCGGGTCCGCTCCAGACGAAGTCTTCCATCCATTCGGAATCGTTGAAAAACGAATCGATGAAAGCAGCCGCTCCCGGCCGCGCGGCCAGCGCGTCCAGGCCGTCCCTCCCGACGCGCCGCATTACGGCCTCTCTGGCGACAGCCAGATCGCCGGCGCACGACCCGCGGGGAACTCCGGCCGCGGCGCCGTCGGGCGCGGGGCGGGCGCGGACGGGCGCGCGGTATCTCGGACGCATTTCGAACTTCTCACCCGCCAGAATCAAGTATCCGAGCGCGGCCTGCCCCCACACCGAATCGCGCCCTCTCTCGAGGATGCCCTTCAGAAGGGGCTTGTTCGACTCCGCACGTTCTGGCGAAGTCCTCCACAGCGCATAGGCCGCCATGTCGATGCTCTGGCGCTGTACAGGCGTCAAAGGCGCGAGCGACGGGGACTGCAAAGAACGGATAAACTCCTCGCCGCCCTTGAAGTCGCCCTTCTTGCGGAATGAACTGGCTTTTTCGACGAGATCGATTCCGGTGCCAAGAGTGTGGCGGCGCAGCCACCCGGCGCCCTCCGCCTTGTCGGCCGCCTCGAACGCCTTCCATTCTTTTTCCCAAGAGAGCGCCCCGCTCTTAACGGACTTCGCATTCATGTCCCCGGCCATGGCGAACAGTTCGTCGAACGCTTCGGAATAAAGTTTGGACGCCCCTCCCGCATTCGCCGACGACGCTTTGGCCAACAACTCTTCCACGCGGTCGCGTCCTTTCACGGCCGCCGAGATTTTGCCGGCGAGGCCGTCAGGGGAAATATCGCACGGAATATTTTCAATGGCTGCGAAGAATTTCGCTGTCGCCGGATCGAGAGGCTTCGGGCCGGATACGCATGTAATCGCGGGGAATCGCTTCGTTTCGACGCGGAAACGCGCAACCTTGGCGTTTGCCGCCTTTGCGGCCTCGTTCGGCGCGTCCATGTCGTCATATATCTCGAAACGGAAATTCTCTCCAGATCCGCAAAGCCTGGCGGCTGAATTCCGGAATTCGGCGCTTTCAAACGTCTCCTTCACATCATTGCCGCTGACGCACCAGTCGGATCCGATTTGAAGAAGAAAAACCGTCTCGCGCCCGGAAGCGCCAGACGTCTCGCCGGCGACGGCCGCAATGGCGCACATCAGCGCGGCCGTTGTCATAATTTTTTTCATCATGGGTGTATTCTACCAAAAAAACGATTGCGCATTCGCTTGACATACAATGCGCCAAATGGGATAATATCTAAACTTTCAGTGTCCGGAACACCATTCCGGGCGCCGGATACAATGCAGGGAAAAGACAAAATGAAGATCAACGCGACAAAGAAAAGCGCGGCGGTCAAAGTAGTGGCGAAAAGCACTCGCCGCGCCGCTGCGGCGAAAACAGAGCCGAAAGCCGCCAAGCAGGCGGTAACCTTCTCCGTACACGCGGACAAGGGGAAGGCGGTATATCTTGCGGGCGAATTCAACAATTGGGATCCCGCCGGCAAGAAGATGGCGTGGAAAGCGAGGAGCGGCATATACACGGCCACCCTTCAACTCGCCCCCGGCGTCTATCAGTACAAATTCGTAATCGACGGCGTCTGGTGCGCAGACCCGGAGAACGAAAACTCCGTCCAGAACGACCAGGGTACTTTCAACTCGGTCGTTACGGTAGGCTGATTCAGCGGACTCCGCCGTTCGCCCTGGAGAGTTTTTTGAGCTTCGGGGCGAACGCAAGCCTTTCGACCGCGCTCATTCTATCCACGTAAAGTCTGCCGTCCAGATGGTCGGTTTCGTGTTGTATCGCCCTGGCGAGAAACCCGGCGGCCGAAATCGTTTGGCGTCTTCCTGCGAGATCGATGTAAGTGCACACCACTTTCGCGGCACGGACCACCGAGCCGCCGATTCCGGGAAAACTCAAACACCCCTCTTTGTCGTTTTCGGATCCTTCAAGCGAGATTATTTCGGGGTTGACCATAGCCAAAGGCATCGGTATGGGAGCGTTGAACGCGGCCTGCTCGCCCTTGTCGCAGCCGTCGGGTATGTCGATGACGCAGATTCTCTCGAGGCGGCCTACCTGCTCGGCGGCTATGCCGACGCCCTTGGCCTTGTGCATCGTTTCGAGCATGTCCTGGGCGAGCTGCACTATTTCAGGCGTGATGCAACCCACAGGACGCGCCGGTTCGCGCAGAACGGGATCGCCGTATTTTCTTATCGGAAGTATCATGGGGAAACACCCGTGGAATGCGTCAAACGCCGGTCGAACCGAAACCGCCCTCCCCGCGGCCGGTGGAGCCGAGCTCGCCGACTTCGACTGGATCCGCCACAGAGTAGCGCGCTATCACAAGCTGCGCGATTCTATCGCCGGCGGACACCTCGAACGGTTCGCCGGTCGTATTGTACAACACGACCCCTATCTCGCCGCGATAGCCGGAATCGATGGTTCCGGGGGTGTTCAGCACGGTAATCCCGTGTTTGAGCGCGAGACCGCTGCGCGGTCTGACCTGCGCCTCGAAGAACGGCGGCAGTTCCATGGCAAGGCCGGTATGAACCAAAACCCTGCCGTGCGGCGGGACGACGCAGTTCTCGGCGCTCGAAAGATCCATTCCCGCGTCCCCCTCCCGGGCGTAACGCGGAAGAACCGCGCACGGAACGAGACGCTTGAACGCCACGGTTGCGCGATCGATCATTCGTCGTATCCGGTGTCTTCCGCCGGGGAAGGCGATTCGGTGTAGCCCAGACTCTCGAGATTGGCGTCGAGCCACTTGCCGGCGGATTCGGAAGGCGCCAGCTGCATTATGGAAACCATGCGCGCGAAGCGCTCGCCCTTGAACACATCCGCGGGATCGCCAGCCTCTCTGTTTTCACAGACCACGAGCGCGGCCTTGTCTGTGGAAAGCTGCACGAACGGCGAAACCTGACCCTTCTCGAGGGAGCGGGCGGCGAACACAACCTTCTCGGCGTTTTCGAATCCAGCGTCCTTGAAATCCCACGATCCGTACCTGTTTTCCCACGAAGAAGCGTAATCGCGCGCGAACGAGCACGGCGAGAACGTGATATTGGTCGTCACGTTCCCCGATGCAAGCACCGCATCGACGCCCTTGGCGGCCACCGCCTCCACCTGCGCTTTGAACGCATCCTTCCTTGCGTCGCGCAAAGCGGCGTCGGCGATCTTCCCCTTTGCCTCTTCGAACGTCGGCGTGTGGGCTTCGCTCTTGTCGGCAAGTTCAACCACCCAGACCGCCCTCGAAGAAGATACGATTCCGTAGCCGTAATCGATCAGAGAGCGCACCGTGCGGTCGAAATCCTTTCGCGGAACGCCCGGGAAGAGAAGAGAGACGTTCTTCATGAAGCCGGGCACGAAACCGCCAGAGAGCGTGAACCAGTCGCTCGTTTCCACCTTCAACCCGTCCGCTTTCGCGAGATTCGCGAGAAGCCCCTTCACGGCGTCCTCGTCCTCTTCATCGATGGCGGTTTTGGCGCGCACGTCCGCCTTGAGGATCTCGAGCGCCTCTTCCTGCTTTAGCGCCGTCTCTATCGACTGGCGGACCTCGTCGAGAGGCTTGACCTTCTTGACATCGTTCGTGGTCGCCGGCTTCACATCGTAGATTCCCTTTGCGGCATTTGCGTCGTAGCGTTCCTTAATCGCCTCTTCGGTCACGACGGCGCGGGCCAGCAGATTGGAGGAGGTCGCGTCGTATTTCACGCTGCGCAGTTTGTATCTGTCGGGCAGAGCGACAGTCGAGCTGTTCGCTTCATACCATTTCTTCAGCCCGGCATCGTCGAGTTTTATCGCGTTGGAAGCCTGCTTGTCCTCGTTGAAGACGGCGACCCTGACGGTGAACTTGTCGGTGAAATCGCGATTCGCCTGGTCCAGAGCCATCTGCGGAAGCCATGTCGAAGAAGACACGATGCCGTCTATGCCTGTTTCCAGAAGCATCATAAGCCTGAGCTGGGATTCGAACACGTGCGGTTCGACGTCGAACGTCCTTCGCACCGCCGCGCCGTATGCGGCTTCGCTGAAAGCGCCGTCGCCGTCGGTGAACATCGCCTTGATGCGTTCGGCAAGCAGAGAATCGGGTATGGCGTACCCGGCTTCCGAGAGCGTTTTCGCAGCCGCATACGCCTTCCAGACGGAGCGCCCGGAATCGGACGGCAGGAGCATGGACAGATTCGAACGCTGGAATTTGGGAAGGAAGTAGCGGACGAGATGATCGCACTTCTCGTACAGCGCCCCGTCATACTCCACTCCTTTGAGCCTGTTCCTCGAGTCGGCGTTCATGTTTCTCGGATCGTCCGAGTCCCGCAGCCATTCGTCCGGCGCTACGAAAGCGAGCGAGACGAGAATTGCGAAAACACCCCAGACCCATTTGTTCCTGATCAGTTTGTTGAATTGAAGAATTACCATTTTTCCGTACCGTCTTTGTGCAGTCTTTTAAAGTTTGCTTGCCGTTCTTCCGCCCGGCGTCATTCGCCGTCGGCCTCCCCGTCTTCGTCCGCATTCGCTTTCGCTTCCGCGGCGGTATCCTTCTTCGCCGCCTCCGCGGCGCGCTTGGCGAGCTCCTCGCGCTCTTTCTTCGACGTCGGGCCAATCTCCCCCGTATTGACCTCGACCGTGTTTTCGGCAAACGCGCACTCGTTGCGCAGGTTGCCGGCCTCGTCGAACGTCATGACGGAAACAGACATCTTGTCGCCGATGGCCGGCATGGAACGGTGGATTCTCACGACGGTGCGCGGCGTCAGTTTCCAGTCGAGAATCTTGTTTTCCGTCCTCGATTCGCCCGTCTCGAAATCCTTTATCCGCACCGCGCCCTGGTCGAGCCGGGCCGTCATGTCGCCGGAAACGCCGTAGATTCCGGTGAAAAGAACGTCCTGGGAAGTACGGATCTTCACTTCCTGCTGGGGCTTCACGGGCAGTATCTCGAAATGCCGCCCCTTGATGGAGAGCGAACCGCTCCGGCATGAGACGGACACCAAATCGCCGTCACCCTTCGCCTCGTGGACATAGACGGATTCGCCGGAAAGATCGTACGCGGAAAACCCCGGCGTATTGACCGAAAAAAGACCTTTCGGAAGATTCCCGGGCAATTTCACCGAAACGGCGCCTCCCATCAGAACAACCTCGCGATTCGGAGCCCCGACGGGCAGCGCACGCGTCGCTATCGCGGCATCGCCGGAAAGCTCCAGCTCCGCATCGATTCCGAAACTGAGAACGAGTTTCGATCCGGCTCCGACGGTTCTGAAAACGGAACCGAGCGCGT
>JAFNRY010000153.1 GCA_017385345.1 Kiritimatiellia bacterium | reverse complement strand
GAGTGAGCAGATGAACAAAATCACCGGACTGCCGACCTTCATCGCCGCGCCGAACTTTATGTGCCACGTCCAGAACCAAAGCGGCTGTATGCAGCAGATTTGGGAATAGGCGATCATTCCGACAGTGAAAAACACAACGCCGACGTGGTAGCTCAGGAAGTGCTCGAGATCCACAGCCCTGCGCAAAAGCGCTATCGAGAGCACGAAAGGCAGCACGGCCAGTCCCGAACCTATTATCCAGGCTCCGTAGTTGGCCGCTCCGCCGAAAGCGTCGAAGAGGCATTTGACGTATTCGAGCGGGACGTCGCCGCTGGTGATGCCGGCCCCCTCTATTCCACACATCGAAGAGAAGCTCGCCACGTTCGCCGCTATGCCGCCGAGCACGCCGCCCGCCCAGAAGAACGTGAGATACCATTTGCTGCTCTGTTGCTTGAGAGGCTCGAGTAGCTGCACGTGGAAAAGACCTCCCTTGGTAAGCAGGGCGTAGAACACGGCCCAGAAGACCGCGAGCGCGATGAAGCCGAGGGGCGTCTCGGCGCAGAGAAGACCGAGAGTGAACATCGCCCAATAGGCCGATGGTATCGTCCCCGCGGCGAGGAAGTGCGCAAGCAGGAATACGGATATCGAGAATATCAGGATGCAGAGCTGCGTATGCCCGAATGAATATCCGAGCGTCCACACGGGGTCGGAGAAGAGGAAGAGAACCGATGTCACGGCGCAGACTACGCGGGAGAGCACGAGAGTCCATTTCTTTTCCGTCGCCGGCGGGCGGACGAGTATGGAGAGCATCTCCTTGAACGACAGGTATGCAAGGGCGACTATGACGCCGAGAACGATCCTGCCGAGCGTGACGATAGCGGCCGCGCCTCCGTCGATTCCGTAGGAATTGAAAATCAGTCTGCCTATCGGCCTCCACAGGCCCGGAGCGAGCGACGCCGGCTCGCGCAGCCCCGCCGCCACCGCGCAATCGGTCCATACCGACGGATGGAGCCCGTCGTACGTCCAGACGGAAAGCAGGGCGAACGCCAGCACACCGAGCGCCGCCGCTATCGCCGAGTCGATCCATCCGAGCGGACGCGGACGCGCCTGCATGCCGAGCGAAAGGTTTTCGTCCTCTTCGGCGGCCTCTTCCTCCGCGCTTTCGTAGTCGTCTTCTTCCCAATAGCGTTTTTTCTTTCCAAGTCCGAACATTTCAGTCCTTCCTCTCTGCGTGTTCTGCGTGTGCAATACACCCGCTTAATTATACCAAAATCGCGTGGCGGGTCATTTGCCGGTGAATTCCGGCATGGTGGTTTCCGCGTCGCGGTTGACGCCGCTTCTCGAAAAGACCCGAAGAATCGTGAGCGCGATTATTTTTGCGTCAAGCGAAAACGACCTGTTATCGACGTACCAGACGTCGAATTCGAACTTTTCGTCCCACGATATGGCGTTGCGTCCGTTGACCTGGGCCCATCCCGTGATGCCGGGGCGCGTCTCGTGGCGTCGCGCCTGGAAAGGGGAATAGCGCGGAAGATAGCGCACCGGCAGCGGCCTCGGCCCCACAAGAGCCATTTCCCCTGTCAGGACGTGCCACAGCTGCGGCAGTTCGTCGAGCGACGTCGAGCGCAGAAATGCGCCAAGGTGGGTGGTCCGTTCCGCGTCCGTCCCTTCTCCCGGACGCATGGTGCGGAATTTCAACATGCGGAAGGGGCGTCCGCCCAGGCCGGCGCGATCTTGCGCAAAGAGGACCGGGCGCCCGTCCGCAATCGCTATCGCGGCGGCGATCGCTATTGCCGCCGGCGCCCAGAGCGGCGCCGAAAGAACGACAAGCAGCGTTTCCGCAAACCTTTTCACCCGGCCTTTGCCTTCCTCGCCTCCGGCCCGACAGGTTCGATCTTGAGCGTCCATTCGACAGTTTCGGACGGAGCGAACCTGTATTTCTTCAGAGGAACCGGTCCGCAGCTTGCGCCGCCGAGGCCGGTCTGGCGCCAGTCAAGTTCGAGCACCGTCTCCTTGCGCGGCGCCGGCGGCGCGTAGCGGCGCCGTTCACCGCTTGTGTGGCGGGCCATCCACAAGTCTTCCCACGTGTATTTCAAAGCCTGCATGAACATCGGTTCGGGCGACGAAAAGCGCAGCCCGAAGCCTCGGACGTTCCTGAACTCCACCCATCTAACGCCGCTTCTGCCGCCGTTTTCCTGCGGCCGGACGTATTCGACGTATTGCTCCGCCGGCGTGGATGCATATCGTCCGAAAAACGCCGACGTGCAACGGTCGATGTAGTTTTCGTGCGGCCCTCGCCCGTAGTATTCCATCCGCGACAGCTGATGCGGAAGCATCATCCTCAATCCGAGGCGCGGCAGATCTGGCATCGACCCGTACGGCTCG
>JAFNRY010000152.1 GCA_017385345.1 Kiritimatiellia bacterium | reverse complement strand
TTGCTCGGAAAATATTGGATGAATTATGCCCGACGGACTGAGACAGGGAGGTATAAGATGGATCTGAAAAAGAAAACAGTATTATTCCTGAACGTATGTATTGCGTTCGCATGCCTCTGCGTTGGTATCCTGGCCTATAAGAATGCCGATGATGCCTTTTCCACTGTCTATATTGGCAAGGTATCTGATGATGCGAAGCACCTTAGCATGCTGCCCGATGGCGTCGAGCGCGACGTATGTCGCCGACACGCCGCTCTCGCCCTCAACCGCGCCAATCGTAGCCGAGACGCCGCGCCCCATCGCCGACGCGGGGACGTTCACCGCGACGAAGTTCCACGCGCCCGCCGTGACGGTCGTGGACTTCTCGCCGGAACCAGTCGCAGAGCACACCACCTGCCAGCCGTCCTCGCCGGCGCGCTCGAGACGCGCCTCCACGACGGCGGCGGAAGACTGCTTGTCGCCGAAGGCGAACCGGACGAGGCGGCCGGGCGTCGCCGGTTCGTCCGTCGGAACGAAGAGCGCGAAGCCGGCGGTCACTTTCTCGGCCGTCGCGGAAACTGTCGCGCCGCCGACGTTCACGGACGCGGTCGAACCCTCCTCTTCAAGCAGCAGCGAGCGCCCGCTGCACGCGACCATCGAAGGATCGGCCGAGCCGAGCCCGGAGGAGAGCGCGATTTCGGGCAGAAGGCCGTCCGTCATCGTCGACTCCCAGTTCGCGCGGTAGTTCTGCACGAGGGCGGGGTAGGTGACGGGCTCGGGCATGCGAGCGTCCTGGAAGTTCGCGCGCCACCAAACCTGTATCTTGCCTTCGTCCGCGTTCACGGCATAGATCGAGGACTGGAGATCGGCGTAGGGATCTTCCTCGTCCGGCAAGCCGTCGACGTCGATGTCGAGCGCTCCGGAAAGATCGGGGATGATCGAAGTGCCCGCCGGGGAGTGGTAGAGGCGCGGGTTCCAGTTGCGGCCGGGCGACTCCGGCTCGTAGATGTAGCCCGCGAGCTTGTCGTCGACGCGCTCGGACATCGTGCGCGCGTCCGGCCCGGCCTCGATGCCGAGGCGGGGCGTAATCTCCATGCCGACGGGCCAGTCGATCGTCCAGGGCGTCGCCACGGTCTTGGAGCGGTAGTCTGTCAACTCCACCGGCATGTACCACGGGCAGCCGGACCCGATGCTGTTCACGAGGCGGATGAGTATCTTGCCGCCGTTGCCGCCGCGGAGCGAGACCTCGCCCGCCTGGCTGACGGACGCCGAAACGTCTGCGGGCATGCGGAACATCGTGCTGGCCTGGTAGTTGGTCGGCACCATGAACGGGCATCCCGGCGTCGCGTCCGCAGGCGCGACGACTACGCGGATCGGATTCTCCGGCCAGCTTATGAGATAGTTGTCGTGCTCGAAGTTCCACTTCGTCTTCATCGGGTCGGACGTCTGCCAGTAGATGTCGGCCTTCCACGGCTCGGATATTCCGGACGAACTTGTCGTAATGTCCGTCGGCGCGATGGCGAAGACCTTGCCGTGGTCCGGATCCGTCAACTCCTCGCCCGACGCGGCCTTGTACTGCTCGAGATACGGAGAATAGGGGTCGTCGGATTCCTTCGCAAGACCGGCGACCACGACGGCGTGGAGGTTGGCCGTGTCATACCCGCCGCCCGCCGGCGTCAGCGCGTCGCCCACTCCGGCGTACAGCGTGTTGACAACGGGAGGACACACCTCGACGACGATGTGCGCGACCATGTGGTCCTTCGTCTCGGTGTCGTAGTACGCAAGCACGAACTGACCCTGCGGGCAGCGCTTGACCGTTCCCGTCTTCTCGTCGGCCGTGTAGCGGAACGTCAGCATCTTCGAGACGGACGGGTTGTAGTCGAGTCCGTAAACGACGTTCGACACGCCACCCGCCTTCTCCTGCCACTCGGTCGAAAGCAGGCTGCTGCTGCCGAAGAACCTGACGAACTTGCCGGAGAGGTCGATGTACGCCGCCGTGTTCGCCTCCTCCGCGCGCGTCGCGAAGATCCTGTACGGACGCGAGGACGACGTCGCGCCGATCTTGTACGTCTGCTCTTCCTGCGTGCCGTTCTTCAGTACCCACGTCACCGTCATGGCGCCGCTCGAGGTGAAGAGCACGCGCTCCAGCGGATTCGTCGTTCCGTTGTTGAAGAGGATTCGGCCTTCGGACGCGATGGCGGAGTTCGCCGCGATCGTCGCCTGCCAGTCGATGGTGTCGTCCGACGGCATGTTCGTGCAGAACTCGCCGATCTTAGCGTCCGGCTTCTGCTCCGAGAGCGTGCGCCCGACCGTCCACGCGGCGAGCGTCCAGGAAACCTGCGTGTCCTTCGTGGACGTCGCGGTGACCTGCTCCTCGGGCAGCACGGGCGCGCACGCGGCGGAAATCGGATATGCCACGCCCGGCTGCGAATAGCCGCTTGTGGCCGAAGTGGCGCCGTAGACGGGCAGACCCACTTCGCCGAGCCCGACGTTCGTATCCTCCGGAGCCGCCGCGAAAACGCCGCCGGAAAGGAATGCCAAGGCAAACACCAGATAATTTCTCATCTTACTTTCCCTCCTTTCCGATGAACGGGAAGAAAGTCACCTTCACCCCGTCCGGTTCCGACGCTGGGGCTCTCACCCAATCCCCTTTGCGGCAGTACTGTATGACGCCGGGGATGCGCAGGCCGCGCGAGCCCAACTTGCTGCTCGAAACGAGCGCGATGCCGTCCGCCGGAGCCTCTTTGAGCTTCTGCCCGCGCAGCACGTTGGCGACCTCGCCGAGGTCTGTCCTGCCGTTCGAGAAGACTTTGACGCCGTCGCCGCGCAGGAGGGTCAGCGTCTCCTTGTCGCCTACTACGACCGGCGAGACCTCCACAGGGCCCGCGCCGGGAGCCGTCACCGCGCCGTAGACCTCAAGCTGCGAAACCGACACGTCGTTCGCCGCAAGCGCGTTTTCCGTAAGGAGATTTCCGATGCGGATGTCCTTGCTGGCGGCCTCCGCGACAAGCGCGCGGTTGACCGCGGCGACAGGCCTGAGCGCACGGCGCGGCGTCAGTTCGATCTTGCTGTCGCCGATCGCAACGCCCACGTGCGTGACGCTTCCCGTCGCGATGAGTTCCGCGAGCGTATCGTCGCCGAACGCCGCCACGAAGCTGCCGTCTTTGTTGACCGTCACCGGCTGGTCTTTGGCTTCCCAGAGCGGCGTCTCGGCCGATTCGCCGTCATATACCCTGAAATGCATCTTCTTTTCGTATTTGTCTTCGCTTACTGCCGGCTCGTCCTTCCCAAGCTTCGTCAGCTGCCCGCGATAGACGAGCCTCGCGACGCTGCCCGCCGGACGCTGCCACTGGGCGCGGAGCGTCGCCTTGGGCGTCAGACCCGACAGAGCACCCGGAACGAGCGTGCCGCTTGCGTCAAAGACCTGCACTCCGCTCTCCGTGAAGTAGCCGAGAAAGACGAATTCGCCCAATCTCTGCGCGACAGGCGCCTTAGCCGTTCCGTTTTCCGTGTAGATGGCCGAGCCCACGGTCCCGCCCTCTGAAACAAAGGTAAAGGTGTACGTCTGCACCCACCTGGCCTGGAGCGTCGTATCCTCGATGGTCTGCCAGACGGGATAGACAGGGTTGCGGTCCGCATCGTAGATTTTCGTCCCGCCTGCCGTATAGTAGCCCTGGAATGCATAGTTTGCTTTGGCAGCGGGGGCGGGCGCGGACGGCGGAGCGAGCATCAGAGTCGCCTGCGCCGTGTCGACGGAAGCCCCGTCCGACATGAACGTGACGGTGACTGGAGCGGCCGGCGCATCCTCAATAACAAGATCAATGTGTTTCAGTAATCCGAGTTTCTCTAAACGTTCCTCGCTACCCAAGTTCTGATTAGCAATAATGCCGATTTTATAATGCGTGCTTAACTCGCTTAAACAATTCTTTGCTTCGGGGTAAACAAACTCATCATCGCTGTTCCAAGGAGCCATTTTCAAGCCGTATGCTTCAAGCGCCTTGTTGTAACCGCTTTGATTGTATTTTGAAATTTCCACCATTTTATTGTAAAAATCATCATAAGTGACATTTGTGCCTGTTATAGTTTTTTCTATTCTATTTTGATAAGCAACACTTTCATCTACC
>JAFNRY010000151.1 GCA_017385345.1 Kiritimatiellia bacterium | reverse complement strand
GCCGCATACTGCCGGTGAAGGCCGAGGCCGCGAAGGCCGTGCTGGCGTTTTTCGGGAGCGCCGCCGGCGTCGCGTTCCTCGCGCGCATGCGCTCGCTCGGCATCGACCCGGAACCGTCGCGGGCGGGAAACGGAAGCGGATCGCCGAAACCTCTCGCGGGGCTGACTTTCGTGCTTACGGGCGCGCTTTCGAAGCCGCGGCCTGAAATCGCCGCCGAGATCGAAAGCTCGGGCGGAACGGTGCAGAGCGCCGTATCGTCGAAGACGCGCTATCTCGTGGCCGGCGAGAACACTGGAGCCGCGAAGACCGCGAAAGCGAGGGCGCTCGGCACGGAAGTGATCGACGAGGGGCGGCTCCGCGAAATGATGGCCGGCGCCAGCGGAAACGGCGCGGACGGCGCCGGGGCGGAAAGCAAAGGCGGCGTCGCGCTTCCGGAGAAGTTCGACGGCGTCACTATCGACTCCCGCGAGATCGGGCCGGGAATGCTGTTCGTGGCGCTCAAAGGCGAAAATCGCGACGGGCGCGACTTCATTCCGCAGGCGCTCGAGCGCGGCGCGGCCGGCATTATCGACGGGCTGGACGAACTCGCCGGGGCCGCGCTCGCCTACAGGCGTTCGCTGAAGGCAAAGGTCGTGTGCGTTACCGGAAGCGCCGGAAAAACCACGACGAAGGAACTGCTCAAGGCGTTCTTCTCGCGATTGGGCAGGACGCACGCGACATCCGGCAACTACAACAACAATATCGGACTGCCGCTCACGATACTGAACTGCCCGCGCGACGCGGAGTATTTGATACTCGAGATGGGGTCGAACCATCCGGGGGAGATAGCGTCGCTTTGCGCGATAGCCGAGCCGGACGTCGGAGTCGTAACCGGCATAGGCACGGCGCACATCGAGTTCTTCCGTACGCAGGAGGGGATAGCCAGGGAAAAGAGCGCGCTGCTGGCCGCGGCGAAGTCGTTCGGCGTGGTGCAGCGCGGCAATCCGTTCATCGAGACGATGCGGCGGGCGTGCCGCGGCGAACTTGTCGAGGCGGACGCGGCCGCAGAATGGATGGCCGACGCGATGGCGCGCGTGCTGCCCGGCGCCCACAACGTCTCGAACGCATGCCTCGCGTTCGCCGCCGCCGAACGCTTCGGCCTGTCGCGCGAAGAGGCGGTTGCCGCTTTGGAGGATTTTTCGCTGCCGGGCGCGAGATGGCGCAGGACGGAGCGCTACGGCGCGCTGTTTATCGACGATTCGTACAACGCGAGCCCGGATTCCATGATCGCCGCCCTCGACGCGCTGGCGGCGACTCCGTGCGACGGCAGGCGCATCGCTATTCTCGGCGACATGTTCGAGCTCGGCGAAAAGTCTGGCGAACTGCACCGCAAAGTGTTCGCGCACGCCATGTCGCTCGGTTTCGCGCTCGTCGTAGGCGTAGGCGAGGAGAGTTCAAAGTGCGTATGCCATCTCGCCTACAAGAAGCCCGAAGAGGTGCGCAAGCGCCTGCGCGTCATGGTTTCGGCCGGCGACACGGTGTTGTTGAAAGCGTCCCACGGAATGAAACTTTCGTCGATTCTCGAATGAACGCCGGATCCGCCAACGTTTCCATACACGGGCGCCTGCCGCGCGAGGCGGGCGTGTCGCGGTCCGTTCTGGCTGCGGCGGCCCGCCGTTTCGCGGCGCGCTCCGCTGCACGGTCCGGGCTCGTGTTCCGCGACATCGCCGTCGTGCTGCAGGACGACGGCGATTCGGCCGCGGCCCACGTCGCCGTGATGGGAGTGGAAGGGGCCACGGACGTCATAACCCAGCGCCTCGAACCGATTCCGCCCGAGCCGCCCGGGGTGTACGGCGAACTTTACGTGAATTGCGACATGGCGATAGCCTGCGGGCGCGGACGCAGCGGCGGCTGGAGCGCGGCGAAGGAATTGCTCCTCTACGTCGCCCACGGCATGGACCATCTTTCCGGCGCGGACGACGCGACGCCGGGCGAGCGCATGCGCATGAGGAGGCGCGAACTTTCATGGATAAGAGATCTTCGATTGCAATAGCGGCGGCCGCGGCGCTGTCGGCCGCCACCGGGCTGGCGTACGGACCGGACGTTCCGGACTGGTCGTACGCGGAGTACGAATTCGAGCGCAACTACGCCGCGGCGCAGGCGGCCG
>JAFNRY010000150.1 GCA_017385345.1 Kiritimatiellia bacterium | reverse complement strand
GCTCGCACCGTTCGTCCAGACCATAATCAGAAAATCCCTGAAGGGCGTTTCAGGGGAAGACGATTATCTGACGGAGAAGGCGCATCCGACCGCTTTTCCCGCCTTCGGGCTTGACATGGAGAAGCTCAAGACGGCGGCCGCCTCGACCACATCGACCAACATTCCGCCAGTGGCGGCGATCAAAGGCGTCGCCGTCGGCAAGACGGAATCGCCGCCGACATGCCCGGAAATGACGTATGCGACGAAATGCGCCTGGGCCTTTACGCTCAGGACCGCCGACGCCAAACGTTCTTTTGCGATAATAGCGGACGAAGGCGCCGACGAATACGCCTTCGCGACAGTGCACGATCCGGCGGGAGCCTGCACGCTCGAGAGGCTCTCTTCCGTATCGGCAAGAGTGACGCTGGACAAAACCAAAATGAATCCCGTATCGCGCGTGGACGTGGCGCTCTTCGCGCGGCGGGCGGGAAGCGGCTGGGGGGCGCCGTCTTTCGTATCCTTTGCCGTAAGCGATCCGTCGGCGCCGTACTCCGATCCCTACTTCCTCGAAAAATGATATTTCTGCTCGCACCGCTTGCAGGCTTCACTGACGCGCCTTTCCGCAAAATGTGCGCCGACGGGGGCGCCGACGGAACCTATACCGAAATGGTTTCGGCTGCCGCTCTCGCGCACGGCAACGTTCCGACGCGGCTGATGCTCGAGAAGATGGAAGGAGAGGGTCCGCTCGCATGCCAGATCTTCGGCGCCTCGGAATGCGATGTCGCCGCGGCGGCGCGCGAGATCGAGAAGGTCGCGGACCGTTTCGTCGAACTCAATCTGAACGCCGGATGCCCGATGCAGAAGATCGTGGATTCGGGGTGCGGAGGCCGTCTGGTGGAAGACCCTCCGAAGGTGTACAGCCTCCTCAAGGCCATGAAGGAGAACACTTCGCTTCCCGTTACATTGAAAACCAGGCTCGGCATGCACAGAGCGACGCCGGCGATCATGGAGCTGCTCGACGCCGCCGAAAGCGCCGGAGCCGCGAAGATTATCGTCCACGCCCGTTCCGTCGGGCAGAAGCACGGCGGGCCGTTGAATCTCGAGCTGCTGGCCGAAGTCGCCGCCCGCGCCCGCATTCCCGTCATCGGCAACGGCAGCGTGAAGACCGCGGACGACGTGGCGGCGATGGCGGCGGCCGGCGTCGCCGGCGTCATGATCGGCCGCGCGGCTTTGGCAGAGCCGACGGTGTTCGCCAGACTGTCCGGCCGGCCTTGCGGAAAGATTCCCGGACCGGCCGAAACGGCAGTGCGCCACCTCGATCTCGTGCTGGATTTCTACGCCTGTCTCGCCGCGCGCTTCCCGGAAGCCCACGTCCCGGACGCCGACGGAATCGCTTCCATCAAGATGCACACGCACCTCTTCAGATATTTCTCCGGAATGCCGGGCGCGGTGAAACTGCGTTCGAGGCTGTCTTCAATCAGGACTCTCGCGGAAGTGCGCGATGCGATGGCGCCGTTCGCCGCCGCGACCGGAGACGCCGCGCGGACGGCGCAGCCCGCCGCTCCGCAAAATTGATATAATACCGCCATGGAACGCAACGCAAACAGATTCATTCATTCCGTTCTACCGGCTTTTCTGCTCGCGGTTTCGGTAGGCCAGATATACGCATTTACGAATTTCGCCGGCGAAATGGCGGCGGCTATCGGGCGAAGCCAGCAGGAGGTCCAGTTCTCGTTTTCGCTGGGAATATTCTTTCTTGGAATGGGTGCGGCCTTCTTCGGCAAGATAGTGGAGAAAAACATAAAGATTTCCACTGTCGTCGGGACGGCCCTCTTCCTGTCCGGACTGTGCATCACCGGCGTCGGTCTTTCGGAAAAGTCCCTCGCTTTGATATATCTTGGATACGGCCTGCTCGTGGGCCTCGGCACCGGAATCATCTATATTTCGCCCGTAAAGACCATGATGCTGTGGTTCCCCGACCACAAGGCGATCGCGGCGGCGCTGCCGATAATATCGTTCGGCCTCGGATCCACGCTTTCCACAATCGTTTACAAAGGTTTCGGATTCGGCGGTCCGGAGACGCTCTTTTCAATGCGGTTTCTCGGTTTCTGCGACTACTTCGGAGCGTCGGCCGGCGGCGCCGGAATCGCCAGAACCTTCTACGCGTTCGCGCTGTTCTACGCCGTGCCCATGGCCGTGGCGGCGTTTCTCCTGAAAAAACCGAGAGTCCAGGTCCAGAGTTTCGGGCACGGCATACCGGAACTCGAATTCAGCTACGCCCGGCTGGCGCGCGACACGTTCTTCCTGCGCGCCTGGCTGTTCATGTTTCTGAACATATCCGCGGGTCTTTGCCTCATACCGCTCGCAAAGCAGATGATGAAGACCCCCGCCGTGGGGTACGGCGAAGAAGCAATAACATGGGTGGTGGCCCTGTGCGGACTTATGAACGGAGGCGGCCGCTTCCTTTTCGCCTGGTGGTCCGACCG
>JAFNRY010000012.1 GCA_017385345.1 Kiritimatiellia bacterium | reverse complement strand
GATTGAACGGCGCGACCGGACGGAGAATGGAGAGACATGCTTAAGAAACGCATAATACCTTGCCTCGACGTGCGCAACGGACGCGTCACGAAAGGCGTAAAGTTCAAAAACAACATAGATCTCGGAGACCCCGTCGAAATGGCCGTTTCCTATTCGGACGGCGGAGCCGACGAGTTGGTCTTCTACGACATCACGGCCTCCGCAGAACGCCGGCCGATCGACATAGGCATGGTCGGCGCCGTAGCGCGCGCCGTCAGGATTCCGTTCGCGGTCGGGGGCGGAATCGCGTCCCTTCCGGACATGGAGCGGGCGATTCTTGCCGGGGCCGAAAAGGTGTCCGTCAACTCTCTTGCGGTAAGGAACCCGCAAATCATAGCCGATGGCGCGCGGGCGTTCGGATCGCAGTGCATCGTTCTGGGCATGGACCCGGTGAAAAGCGCGGGATGCCCGAGCGGCTACGAAATCACGACGCGCGGATTCCGCGAGTTCACCGGCATCGACGCGGTGGAGTGGGCGAAGCGCGCCGAAGGGCTTGGCGCGGGGGAGATCGTCGTCAATTCCGTGGATGCCGACGGGACGCGCGAAGGATTCGAACTCGAGCTGACGGGAAAGATCGCCGCGGCCGTCGGAATACCCGTCGTAGCGTCGGGCGGCGCCGGAAAGCCGCGCCACTTCGCCGACGCGTTCGACATCGCGCACGCCGATGCCGCCATCGTGGCCGGCATGATCCATTCGGGAGAGTGGACGATCGCGCAGATCAAGAACGAACTGGCCGCCGCCGGAACGCCGGTCAGGATGACATGGTAGGGCCGGGGGGCTGTGATTCGACATGAAGACAAGTCTTTTCAACTATCCTCTGCCTGAAAGGCTCATCGCGCAGCATCCGTGCGAAAAGCGCGGCGAAGACAGGATGATGGTGCTGCACCGGGACACCGGCCTCATAGAGCACAAGGGAATCGCCGACATCGCGCAGTACATGACGCCGCGCGACCTGCTCGTCGTGAACGATACGAAAGTGTTTCCCGCGCGGCTGCTCGGCGCGTGGGAGGATACGCGTGGCTCGGTTGAAATGCTGATGGTCGCGGCGGCGCCGGCCGACGGTTCGGAAATCCCCGGGATGGAAGACGACGCGCTCGAGCATCTCGAATGGAACTGCATGGTCGGCTCCGGCAGGAAGTGTCGCGAGGGGCAGATCGCCGTCTTCGGGCCGCACGGCGAACTTAGGGCGGCCGTGCTGAAGCCGCTCTCCGGCGCCGGCATGTGGCGCGTGCGCTTCTCCTGCGCCCGCCCGCTCGCCGCGCTGCTCGACGAATTCGGCCGCACGCCCGTCCCGCCGTATGTGAAGCGCGAAGGGACGCAGAGCGAAGAACTCGCCGACCGCGAACGCTACCAGACCGTCTATGCCAGGAATACGGGCTCCGTCGCCGCCCCGACGGCGGGGCTGCATTTCACGCCGGAAATACTCGCGTCGATAGAAGAGAAAGGTGTGAAACGCGTCGCAGTCACTTTGCACGTCGGCCCCGGCACGTTCCGGCCCGTCAAGGCGGAAGACATCGAAGACCACCACATGGACTTCGAGGCGTTTTCCATTCCGCCGGAAACCGCCGACGCGGTCAACGAATGCAAAGCGCGCGGAGGCCGCGTGTTCTGCACCGGCTCCACTACCGTGCGTACGCTTGAGACCGTCGCCGCATCGACCGCCGACGGCCGCATCGTCCCGGGGTCCGGAGCGAGCGACATCTTCATCCGTCCGCCCTACGAATTCAAGGCGTGCGATGCCATGCTCACGAACTTCCACCTGCCGCAATCCACGCTCCTGATGATGGTGAGCGCCCTGGCCGGCCGCCAGCGCATAATGTGCGCCTACGCCATGGCCGTACGCTTCAACTACCGGTTTTTCAGCTACGGCGACTGCATGCTCATCGTATAGCGTCCGTCCCGTTTTGATAGAATATGTAAAAGATGAAGGCTACAAGAAGACAGGCCCGCGAGTGGGCGGTGCAAATGCTCGTCGCGGCGGATTTGAACCCCTCGCAGGATTTAAAATCGTCGATGGATTCTTTCTGGGAGCTCGTTGGATCCATCGAAGAAAACGGCGGCGAAGGCATCAAAGGCAAATTGCGCGACTTTGCGGAAGAGCGCTTTCTCGGCGTCATGGAGCGCAGGGAGGAAATCGACGAGACGCTCTCTTCGCTGCTTGCCAACTGGGATCTCTCGAGGCTCGGGACGGTCGAGCGCGCGGTGCTGCGCATGGGCGTATGGGAGCTCGCCCATTCCGGCGTACCGAAGGCGGTGGCCATCAACGAAGCCATCGACCTCGTGAACTGGTTTTCCTCCCCGAAGTCGCGCACCATTGTAAACGGCGTGCTGGATAAATACGCCAAGCTGCTGCCGGCGACGCGATGAACGCGGCCTGCGGATACCTCATGCGCGCCATCGAACTCGCGCGTCGCGGCGTAGGCGGGACGTCGCCGAACCCCCCGGTAGGGGCCGTGCTGGTCTGGCGCGGGGAGATCGTCGGAGAGGGGTGGCACAAGCGCGCCGGCGGCGACCACGCAGAAGTCGCCGCCATAAAGAACGCGCGACGCAGGGGATTCCGGGATTTCGGGGATAGCGTCCTCTATGTTTCGCTCGAACCTTGTTCGCGCGCCGGCCGCGTCGGCGCGTGCACCGACGCGATTTCCGCCGCCGGGATAGGGAAGGTCGTTTACGCCACCATGGATCCCAATCCGGCCAACCGGGGGCGCGCCCGCCGGACGCTCGCCCGCCGCGGCGTCGACTGCCGTCTCTACGCCGGCGAAGGCTGCCGCGGCATACGTCTCGCCGCGCAGGATCTCGTGCGCCACTTCGCCAAACTCGCCACGACGGGGCTGCCGTACGTCACCGTCAAGATCGCAATGTCGCTCGACGGGAGAATCTGCGACGTAAACGGCGACGCCAAATGGGTGTCGAGCGAAAAGGCCCGCCGCGCGACCGGCGCCCTGCGCGAAACCGTCGATGCCGTCATGGTCGGCGCCGATACCGTGCGCCGCGACGACCCTTCGCTTCTTTCGCATGCAAAGCCGAACCCCCGCCTTTCGAGAGTGGTGGTCTCGCGCAGCGGGCGCCTGCCGCGCGACGCCAGAATCTTCACCGACGGCGAAAAAAACAAAACTCTCGTCTTTCGCGATCCCTTGCAGGCGCTGCGCGCCCTCGGCGCGGCAGGGGCGATGCACGTCTTGTGCGAGGGCGGCTTGAAACTCGCATCTTCCATGGCGGCGGCGGGACTGGTGGACGAATGGATCGCGGTTCTCGCGCCGAAAGTGATCGGCAACGCCCCTATCGGCGAAGCCGTGCGCATTGGGAGGGTGTCGTGTTTACAGGACTGGTAGAAAAGATCGGCCGCATACGCCGCGTCTCGCGCGGGAAAGGGCTCGTACTCGAGATAAGCTTCGAGCCGTGGCCGGAACCTCTCTCGCGCGGAGAATCCATCGCGGTGAACGGCGTGTGCCTGACCGTCGCGGATTGCGACAGGTCGAGATTCACGGCCGACATTCTGGACGAAACCTGCCGGCGCTCCACGCTCGGCGGACTCTTTCCGGGCGCGCCGGTGAATCTCGAGCGGGCGCTCCGCGCCGGATCTCCGATGGGAGGCCATATCGTCCAGGGCCACGTGGACTGTACCGGCAGGATACTCGAGAGAACGCCGCGCGGCCGCGATTTACGCCTGCGCGTCGAATGTGGACGCGTGGCGGCCGCCCAGTGCGTCCTCAAAGGCTCCGTCGCCATCGACGGCGTTTCCCTTACGATAACGGCCATCGACGACACATCTGTTTCGGTTGACATCATTCCCTCCACCGCGGCATCCACCGTCCTTGGCGCCAGACGTCCGGGTGACGCCGTAAACATCGAAACCGATGTCGTGGGGAAATACATAGCGCGAAACGCGGTCCTGGAATCCGGAGCGGCGCCCGCGGGATCTGGAGGCAGGATGCTGACGGAAGAGGACTTTCTGCGCGCCGGCTGGTAGCCGCCCCGCGGCCGCCTCAGAGCGACACCGTCGCCGTGACCGGGAAGTGGTCGCTTGGATATTGTTTCAAACCCGGCCGGGCGTCCGCCCATGTTTTGCAATCGAGCACTTCGGTTCCGCGCGAAACGTAGATGTAGTCCACGCGCGCTCCGTCTTTCGCCGGCGAAGACTCGCGTTCTTTCCATATCCACGCATTGTACGTGCGCCACGGCCCTTCGGCGGTCTTCCGGGAAACGCGGGTTGCGTTGTCGAGCAGTGCGGAAACCGCCCGCGCGGGCTCGTCGGTTTCGATGCAATTGTGGTCGCCGGTGAAAACCACCGGCGCGCCCTTGGAGAACTTTTCCATGCGGCGGAGTATCAGCAGCATGCCCTCTTTGTTGGCGATGGCGCCGATATGGTCCGTATGCGCGTTGGCGAGGCAGAACCGGCGCCCGGTCTTCCTGTCGCGCAGCAGCGCCCATGTGCAGATGCGCGGGTATGCCGCGTCCCACCCCTTTCTGCCGGGCGTATCCGGCGTCTCCGACAGCCAGAACGTTCCGGATTTCTCTTCGTCGAATCTGTCTTTGCGGTAGAATACGGGCGACGCTTCGCCGCTGACGCGATCGCTTCCCCTGTGGTCGCCGAGGAACGCGTATTCTGGCAGCGCCTGCTCCAGATACCGCCTTTGCCCTGGCGTGACCTCCTGCATTCCGCCGGCGTCGGGGGCCATCTTGCGGACGAGCGCCGCGAGATCGCCGCGCCGCGCGCTCCATCCGTTGCCTGCGGCCTCGTCTCGCCTCGAATCGAGACGGATGTTGTAGGTGCATACCTTCAACGTTGTTTTCCCATCGCGGCCGGCGCCGGCGGAGAAGCAACCCGCGGCGGCGATTCCCGCCGCGGCGACCGCCGCAATCGCGGCTCTTGCCAGCGTTTGTCCCGCCATGCCGCCTGTCAGCCGACGCGGTAGCCCACGCCTCTCACGGTCTCCACGTGCGCCCCCCAGCGTCCGAGCTTCCGTCTCAAAGTTGCTATTTGCACATCGACCGTTCGTTCCGTCACCGACTTCAAGTCGTCCGACAGCACGGCGTCGAGGATCCGCTGGCGCGAGAGGACGCGCCCCTTGTTGGCCGAAAGCAGCGAGAGTATTTTGAACTCCCCCCGCGGCAGGCGCAGCGGAACTCCGTCGAGCGTCGCGGAAAAGGTTTTCGGATCGATTGCGAGCCCGTCGAAGCCCAGCGCCGCGCCGCCCGCCACGCCGCGCCGCAGCACGGCTCTTATTCTCGCGAGCAGAATCTGCCGCTCGAACGGCTTCGTGATGTAGTCGTCCGCTCCCGCGTCGAGTCCGCGAACGATGTCTTCGCCTTGCGTCATCGCCGTGAGCATTATGATGCGGGTGTCGTCGAGCGACCGGTCGGCGCGGATGCTTTTCGCGATTGAAACGCCGTCCAGCCCGGGAAGCATCAGGTCGAGAAGCACGAGATCGGGTTTTTCAATCCTGATCGCCGCGAGCGCGTCGTCTCCGCGCCCGAACGACCGCACGTGTTTGTAGCCTGCCCCCGAAAGCGCCATTTCGAGAATGGTTCGTATCGCGCCGTCGTCTTCGACGACGACTATTCTTGAGAGCGATTCGTCGAGTTTACTTTGCATAGACGGGCACGAAGGTCTTCGGCGGCTTGGTTTCGAGGGCGACTCGTATGGCCGCCTCGAGCTGCGGGTCGCGCCCCGCTTCTTCGTCGGCCGGTGTTATGTCCACGGCGACGTCCGGTTCCGCGCCGTGGTTTTCCATGTCGGTTCCGTCGATGGTGAACCATCCCCAGAACGCGTCGCGGAAGTTGCCGTAGTCGAGCAGCGGCCTGTCGTTCGTCGCGATCACGCCGCCCGCCGTCTTGCGGCCGACGACCTTGCCCCTCTTGAGCGTCTTCACCGCGTGGGTGAAGATCTCGGCGTTGGAGAAGGAGTTCTCGTCCGCCAGCACCACGAGCCCGCCCCGGAAGACGGGCCGGCGCCAGTAGCTGAACAGGTAGCCGGGCGCGCGCGTCGGTGAAATTGCGCGCGAATGGTCTCCGCCGCAGAGGATCGACAGAACCCTGTCCGCGATGAATCCGCCGGTGTTGGTGCGCACGTCGATTATCAACGCGTCTTTGTCGTACGCCTCGGAGAACGCCTCGTCCTCGAACCTTTTGTAATCTTCGCCGGACATCTTGTTGATGTATATGTAGCCGACGCGACCTCCCGTGGCGGCGTGTACTTTGTCGCGCGCCGCCTTGATCTGCTCGCGCAGTATGAGCTGGCGGATGCTGTCGCGCGACGCGGGCGCGACGTACACCGGTTTCGGGGCCTCCGCGTCTTTGTCCTTCGCCGCGAGCGTGAGCTGCACTTTTTCGCCGGCCGCCACGACGAGCCTGTCGGCGAACGAATCGCCGGCGCGCAGCGGCTCGCCGTTCACCGCCTCCACGACGTCGCCGGGTTCGAGCACGCCCCACGCCGGGGAGTCGCGCAGAACGGAAGCCACTTTGAACGTTCCCGGCTCGAAAGCGACGCCGATGTCGCCGCACACCACGCTCCAGCTGTGCAGATTCCCGGCGCGCACCCATTCGCGCCTTGCGGCGTCGGTCGCGTAGTAGTCCACGTGCGAAGCGTCGAGTTCGCCGATCATCATGGCGAGTATGCGCGAAAAGACCGAATACGAAGCGGCGTGCCTCGCCGGCGCGAGATACTTTTCGCGCACAGCCTTCCAGTCCGCCCCGTGGAAATCCTTGTTGTCGTAGAATTTGTCGCGCACGCGCGCCCATGCCGTGCGGAACGCCAGTTCCCGCCAGTCCGCAAAATCGTCTTCGCGATGGATGCGGATGCGGAATACGTCGTCTTTGTGGGCGGGAAGATTGTTCACGCACCATGCGACCCTGTCGCCCTCCTTGAACCAGACCGCCTGCCTGCCGCGCTTCCCGCTCAGGCGCCACGGGCGCATTTTGTCCGGTATTTTCACCAGGTCGGTGCATGAGCCCGTGTCGTACGCGAGCGTCCTCGAATCGTGGGAGAAGAACGGATACGAGCCGCGCAGCCCCGTGTACCTTATGCGCTCGTGTATGCCGTCGAACGCGATCTCGTATCCGGCTTTCCCGTCATTTTCGCTTTCCTTGCAGTCTTCCTTTTTGCCGTCCTTCTTGTCTTCCTTCTTGCCGTCTTCTTTTTTGTCGTTCTTTTTCGCGGCTTCCGCGTTTTCCTTGCGCGAGCGTTCGAGATCGGAATCCTTCCTGTCCTTGACTTCGGCCTTCGGGTCGAGATACACGTATGCGATTTCGTACGTTCCCGATTCCGGGCGCTGGCACGTCCACGCGAGAATGGCGCCGTCGCCGCTCCATGCGACTTCTCCGTCCCACTTCCAGTTGCGCGAGACGTTGCACGGCGGCCGCGATCCGTCCGTCGATACGATCCAGATGTCGAAGTTGGCGTTTTCGTCGCTCAGCGAGGCGGCGACGTATTTTCCGTCCGGGCTCCATACGTAGGATGCGAGCTGCGGCATGACCGGCCCCTTGCCGGTCACGACCCCCTCGGGATCCGCGAAGACGAGATTGCCGAGAGCGTCCGCCCAGGCGATGCGCCCGCCGTCCGGCGAGACGGATACGTACCTGCGCGTAGCTTCGCCGGACGCGATCGTCTTCTTTTCGAAAGCCGCGTTCTCCCACCACGCGAGCGATTCGTCCTTGCGTTTGAAGTAGCATATCTCCGTGGAATCGCCAGAATTGAATATGGCGTAGAGGCGCGAGCCGTCTGGCGAGAACGCGCAGCTCGTGGCGCGCCAGGGCCTGCCGGTCGCTTCCGGACCGTTGGAGACGAGCCTCGGGGTCTTGGCCGCCGAATCCATCGCGTACAGCCCGCCGCCGCATACGAAGGCGAACTGCCTGCCGCCCGCGCAAAACGAGATCTCGCCGTCGTAATCGTTGTTCCACGCCGCCGAGTAGTAGCGGCGGCGCTTCGCCTCTTGCCTTTCCTGCTCTCCCTCCGGATGCATGACGATCCGCTCGGGCTCGGCTTTTCCGGCCGTCGGGTCGAAACGCCAGAAATCGAATCCGGCCCGCACGATCATCGTCTTCCCGTCGGCGGACAGCGTCGGCTGGAACGTGGCGTCTTCGCCGAACGACACGACTTCGCGGTCCTTCTTCCCGTCGAGCGTGTACTCGCGCACCGAGGCCACGATGTCGCCGCGCTTTCTGCCGAGGTAGTAGAACGCCTTGCCGTCCGGCCTCCAGACCGGATGCAGGGCGTTTTCGGAAAGCGTCTTCGCCTGCTCGAAACTTCCTTTGGCGGCGTCGTAGAGCCATATTTCCGAATCGCTGGAATCGTCGCCTGAGCGCCGTTTGCGGTATATGTCTTCGCCTCGCTTGGTGAACGCGACGAGCGCCCCGTCCGGCGAAACGGCCGCGAATCGCGAAACTATGTTGGTGAACGGCATCGTCTCGCGGCCGTCGGGCGCAATGTATGCTATGCGGGCCGCGCGCCGCGGCCGGTCCATTCCGTGTTGCGTGTTCGCCACTACCGTCTTTCCGTCCGGCAGCCATCCGCAAAGCGTGGAAATCTCGTCCTGCGGCGATATGCACCTCGTCTCGTGCGTCGCCAGATCCATCTCGTACAGCCGCGTTCCGCCGTCGCGGTCGGAAAGAAACGCCATGCGCTTCCCGTCGGGCGAGAGCATCGGCCAGTACTCGTTCGATTCGGCGCGGGTCAGGCGCGAAGCCTTGCCGCCGGCCGTCGACGCCGTCCACACGGATCCGTTCCACTCGAAAATGAATCTTGTTCCGTCCGCATTGACGCTCGGCACCGAGCCGAGGTATATGCGCGACCAATCCTGCGCGGCGTCGCCGTCCTCCCCGCCGCGCCCCGTCGCCGACACCAGCGCCGCAGCCGCAAGCGCCATGACAATCTTCTTTGTCTCCATATTTTAATTATATCAATTATCGGGTGGAACGGGTGTGGAGGAACTGTCGCGGCGGAAAAGATCTGCCGCATCGTGCGATTCTGGCACAAAGCGCTTGCAAAAGTGCGCGAATATTGCTACGATTATCGGCAAAGCCGGGCGGGAATGGTTCCCGGGCGGCGACAAGAAGGAGTCAAATCCATGGCAAAGAAAGAAATCGTCCCTACAACGAAGAGCGGCATCATGGCGGCTCTTGCCGAGTCTGCCGGCATCACGAAGAAGCAGGCGGTCGCCGTTTACGAGAAACTCGTGGATCTCGCGATCAAGGGAGCGAAGCAGGAAGAGAAGGGCTTCATGCTTCCCGGCATCGGCAAGGTGAAGAAGATCCAGCGCCCCGCGCGTATGGGCCGCAATCCCGCGACCGGCGAGACGATCAAGATCAAGGCGAAGAAGGTTGTCAAGCTTGTCGCGTGCAAGGCGCTGAAGGACGCGATCCTCGGCTGAAGAGCGCCGGCGCCGCGGTCGCTACGCGGGCGCGGCGAGACGCCATATGCGGATGCGGGAGTTGCCGTATCTGCGGTCGCGGAGGAGATCCCACGGCGGGGTCTCCTCCTCTTTTTTGCATTTACCGCAAGGTCTGGCGGCGGCCGATTCGGCGGCGAAGAGCCCGCCACGCCGCAGTCTGCCGGAAGCGGCGAGCGACGCCATGAGGCGTGTGCACGCTTCGTCCGCGCCGTCGTACGGCGGATCGGCGAAGACTATCGAGGCGGGAACGCCGCGTTCGGGTCCGGCGGCCCAGCGGAACGCATCGCAGCGTACGACGTCGGCGGCGGAGGAATCGAGACCTCTCGCAACAGCCGCGGAAATGTTCTTTTCCAGCGTCTGCGCGTGGCGCGCGTCGCGCTCGACGAAGATGGCGCGCGACGCCCCGCGGGAAAGCGCTTCGAGACCGGCGGCTCCGCTGCCTGAAAAAAGATCTGCGAAGACGCATCCCGGGAGTTCCGGCGCGAGGGTTGCGAAAAGCGCTTCGCGCACGCTTTCCTGCGTCGGCCTGATCGCGCCTGTGCGCGGTACGGCCAGCTCCATCCCCCGCAGCAGTCCTCCGGTTATCCTCACGGCCTGTACT
>JAFNRY010000149.1 GCA_017385345.1 Kiritimatiellia bacterium | reverse complement strand
TTCATCGACGATACTCCAGACGAATACAACGATGAAAACGAGGACGAAGATGGGGAAGAAGAGGGAAGCGACGATGAAGACGGCGAGTAGAGTATTGGTTGCGGCGCTTCTCGCGGCCTCCGGGTGCGAACGGAGGGCGGCGTCGCATCCCGGCAGGGAGACCGAAGCGTACCGCAAGGCAATCGAAGCGTATACGGCCGGGAGGATAGACGAGGCGGCCCGGAGATTCCAGGCCGCCGTAAAAGCCGATCCTTCCAACTCCGACGCGCGCTTCCAGCTCGCGGTTTTGCAGCAGGACGTCAAACACGACTTCATCTCCGCGCTCGCCGGATACGGCGACTACCTCCTGCTTGCGCCGGACGGCGAAAAGACATCTATCGCGCGCGAACGCATGACGCAGTGCGAAAGATTGTTCGCGGCCGAAGTCGCGAAAAAGGCGAATCTCGCGGACGTATCCGGAATGAAAGAGGAACTCGCCGCCGCCAAAGCGAAACTCGCCGAAAAAGAGAAAGCGGCCGCAGACGCGGAAAAGTCGCTCGAAGAAGCCAAATCCAGGCTCGCCACGCTCGAAAGGGAAACCGCCCAACTGCGGAGCGTGATCGCAAAACTGCGCGAAGGGCCCGACGAAACCGATAGCGCGTCGCCCCCCGGACGCACGGCGCCGTTCGCTAAAGACGATAGATCCGTGGACGACGGCGAAGCGAAAGCGCCGCGCCGTCCGGCGGAAACCGCCGCCGGCGAGGACGCCAAGGCCGGCCCGGTGACACTCAACCCCGAGGCGAAGGCGCTGTTTGAAGAAGAGGAACGCGAGGCGGCAAAAGAAAAGCCGAAACAGGCGCATCCGGAAAAAACGGAAAAAGAACAGGATGGAAGCGGGAAATCCGGCACGGTCGATCCTGGAAAGGACAAACAAGACCGCGCTGAAAAATCGTTTCTGCAACTCCTCGCTTCGCCGGACGGCAAGGATGGCGCGGACAAAGCCCCCGCCACCAGGCGACACACTGTCGAAGAAGGAGAGACGCTGGGCGAAATCGCGAAGAAGTACTACGGACGCAAATCGCACTGGCGCAAAATCCAGGAGGCGAACAAAACCATCGTGCCGCAGGACGGCAGGGTCAAAGCCGGACAGGAGCTTGTCATACCGTGAGCACGATCGAAACGAGCCTCGTCAGAGACGCGCACGCGTACACGAGATCGAAAACGCCGTGGCAGACCGACATGCCGGAGCAGACGGAGGGAGTCACTCCCACGGGGGTCAGGTTCGGCTGGCGGCTCGTCCACTATCTATCCGGCAACTGGACGGGAGCGGACGTCAAGACGGTCCGGGAGGAAGAAGCATCGATGGCGCAGACGAGATTTCTCGTTCTGGCCTCCGCGCTCGCCGCGATTTGGATTTGGTGCCTGGTTTGAATCAGACGAAATAGACTTAAAAAGACACGGGAGAGACAGCATGAAAACCGGAACCGGAAAACGAAAGTACGGAGCGCTTGCCGCGGCTGTTGCGATATCCGTCGCCGCCGGGGCGCAACAGGCGGCGACGCGCGATGCGTTCCTGCTCAAACAGGCGTACGAGCACGTGCAGCGGATATCGGGGCAGATGGACGTGCTCGAAACGAACCAGGGAGCGCTCGCCGGGCGGCTCGAGCGACTGGAACGCGGAGGCGGCGAAGTCAAGGCGCTGAAAGCCGAAATCGACGCGCTCAAGGCGGAAATCGCCCGCCTGCGGCGCGACATGGCCGACCAGCGCCGCGAAATCGTGGCGGACATACTCGCCAAGATCAAACAAGCGACGCCTCCGCCCGCGCCGCCGTCGAGAGAGCCGGCCCGCGGCCCGCGCGACGCGGGACCGCGCGAGGAATACACCGTCCAGCCGGGAGACACGCTCTCCCTTATCGCGCAGGCGTTCAACACCACCGTCGGAAGACTCAAGGAAATGAACAATCTGAAAAGCGACCGTCTGTCTATCGGGCAGCGTCTGATGGTGCCGGCGCAGCAGCCGCAGAAGCAAGACAAGCCGCACCCGCACGGAGGGAGGGGAAGATGAAGATTCTCGTGGTCGGAAGCGGCGGAAGGGAGCACGCCATTGCATGGAGGCTTTCCAGAGACGCCGCGAAGCATGATATATTCTGCGCGCCGGGCAACGCCGGAACGGAAAGCATTGCGACAAATCTACCAATAGACGCCGGCGACGTGGCTGCGATCGCGGCGTGGGCGCGCGAAAACGCGCCGGATCTCGTAGTCGTCGGCCCAGAGGATCCATTGGTAAAAGGCCTCGCCGACGCCCTTCTCGCTGTCGGAATAAAGACGTTCGGCCCGACGGCGCCGTGCGCGCGGATCGAAGGCTCCAAGAGCTTCGCGAAAGAGATCATGCTCGCGGCCGGCGTACCCACCGCGAAAGCGGAGATCTTCGACGACCCGGAAGCCGCGAAAGCCGCGCTCCCGTCCTACGGACTGCCGGTAGTCGTCAAGGCGGACGGGCTCGCCGCGGGTAAAGGCGTGGTCGTCGCCGAATCTGCAGAGGAAGCGGAGAACGCAATCGACGAAATGCTCGTCGGCGGCGCCTTCGGCAAAGCGGGCGCAAAAATCCTGGTCGAAGAATTCCTCCACGGCGAGGAATGCTCCATTCTCGCAATGACCGACGGAGAGACGGCGGTTCTTCTTCCGCCCTCC
>JAFNRY010000011.1 GCA_017385345.1 Kiritimatiellia bacterium | reverse complement strand
TTCCCGGCCTACGAGACGAAAGCGATACGGGTGGAATTCTTCGGCGACGAAGTCGATGCCATATCGGAACTCGACCCCCTCACCGGCAGGCGCGGCGCCGGGATGCCGGCGGCGGTCGTGACGCCGGCGCGGCAGTTCGTGATGGGCCGCGACCGCTTCGAGGCCGCGTTCGGGAGGATCCGCGCGGAACTCGACGAACGTTTGAAGTTCTTCGAAGGCGCGAAAAAATACATCGAGGCCCAGAGAATACGCGAACGCACGGAATACGACATCGAAATGATGCGCGAACTCGGATACTGCAACGGAATAGAAAACTATTCCCGGCCACTGACAGGACGCGCGCCCGGTTCGCCGCCGGAATGCCTTATCGACTACTTCCCGGAAGATTTCATCACGATAATCGACGAAAGCCACGTCACCGTCCCGCAGCTCCGCGCAATGTACAACGGAGACAGCGCGAGAAAGCAGAAACTCGTCGATTATGGCTTCAGACTGCCGAGCGCGAAGGACAACCGGCCGCTTACGTTCGACGAATTCAACGCAAAGACCGGTCAGATGATATATTGCTCGGCGACGCCGGGGGATTTCGAATACTCCGAAGCGCAGACCGTGGCGGAGCAGACGATACGCCCGACGGGGCTTCTCGATCCCGCGGTGGAGACCCGCCCGCTCGCGAACCAGATCGACGATCTGATCGGCGAGATCGGAAAGACCGTGGCCGGAGGCGGCAGGGTGTTCGTCACGACGCTCACCAAACGCAACGCGGAGGACTTGACTCAATACCTCCAAAAGGCGGGGATCCGCACCGAATACCTCCACAGCGACATCGACGCGATCGAACGCGTCGAGATACTGCAGAAGCTGCGCAAAGGCGACTTCGACGTGCTCGTGGGCATCAACCTGCTGCGTGAAGGCCTCGATCTTCCGGAGGTGGAGCTCGTCGCGATCCTCGACGCCGACAAGGAGGGGTTCCTCAGATCCACCACGTCGCTCGTCCAGACGGCGGGGCGCGCGGCCCGCCACGAAAGAGGACGCGCAATCCTCTACTGCGACAGGAAGACCGACGCGATACGCGATCTTCTGCGCCTAACGAAGAAGCACCGCGAAAAACAGGCGGCGTGGAACAAGGCGCACGGCATAACGCCTAAAAGCGTGAAGCGCGAAATAAACGAATCGGAATACATTTTCCGCGCGGGAGCGGATGGCGGCGCGAACCGCGCCGCCGCTTCCGGCGGCGGCTTCGCTCCTGCCGGGGCGGCCGCGGCAGGCGGCGCAGCGCCGGAAGAGACGCTCGAAGAACTGACGAAGGAAATGCTCGAGGCGGCGGACAGGCTGGAATTCGAGCGCGCAGCGTACCTGCGCGACATGATAAACGAATTGGCGGGCAAAAACAAACCGGGACTGACACAAAAAACAAAGAAAGGCAGAAGAAAATGAAGAAATCCGCATATGCGGCCGCTGTGGCCGCGCTGGCGGCGGGAACGGCCGCGGCGGCTCCGATGCTTACCGAATGGGGCGCGAAAGTTACGCCGGAGAACGCATGGCGCGAATACCCGCGCCCGCAGATGGAACGCGCGAATTGGACTTGCCTCAACGGCATGTGGGACTACGCGATCACCAAGGCCGGCGACACGGCGGGGCGTCCGGAGAAGTGGGACGGAAAGATTCTCGTGCCGTTCGCGCTCGAAGCGCCGCTCTCGGGATGCGGCGGCAGGCTTCTCGACCCGAAGGAATACCTCTGGTACACGCGCGAAATCGAACTCGATCCGCAGCCCGGCGAGAGAATACTCCTCCATTTCGGCGGCGTCGATTTCAGGGCGATAGTGTTCCTCGGCCACGACGAGGTGACGCGCACTCCCCATTGCAGCGGACAGCTCCCCTTCACGGTGGATCTGACGCCGTTCGCCAAGAAAGGCGCCAACACCCTCACCGTCCTCGTATGGGACCCGACGGAAGACCGCCAGACGAACGGCAAGCAGTCGTTCAAGACCTACGGGTGCTTCTACACGCGCATGAGCGGCATCTGGCAGACCGTCTGGCTCGAGACCGTCCCCGAACGCCACATCGAAGACTACGACGTGGCGGTGGACATAGACAAGGGCGAGGCCGAGTTCACGTTCAAGGTCGCGAATCTCTGCTACGCTGACGCCGGCTTCTTCGGGCCCGACAAGGGCGCGATCGAAATCTTCGACGGCGACAAGCGCATAGCCGACGCCAAGTTCCTCCCCGGAAAGCCGTGCACCGTGAAGATGCCGGAGGGATTCGGGCTGTGGAGCCCAGAATCGCCCAAGCTCTACGACTTCAAGGCGCGGTTCGGGAAGGACGAGATCAAGGGCTATTTCGCCATGCGCAAAATCGAAAAGCGCAAAGACCGCAACGGCACGCTCCGCTTCTTCCTCAACAACAAGCCGTACTACATCCTCGGCACTCTCGACCAGGGCTGGTGGCCGGACGGCCTGCTCACGCCGCCGAGCGAAGAGGCCATGAAGTTCGACATCAAGACGCTGAAGGATTGCGGCTTCAACACGATGCGCAAACACATCAAGGTCGAACCTCTCAGATACTACGCGCTCTGCGACAAGATGGGGATAATCGTGCTCCAGGACATGCCTTGCTGCAGAGGCACGCTGGCCAAGGCGCCTTTCAATCCCGACACGACCCGCAACTACGGCACCTTCCGCGAAGAACTCATGGGCATGATGGACCTGCTCAAGAAGGTGCCGTCCATCCTCGTTTGGATTCCCTACAACGAAGGCTGGGGCCAGCACGACGAGGTCCACACCCACACGACGCTCGACTTCACGAAGAAATACGATCCGTCCAGGCTCGTCGGCGGACCTTCCGGCTGGCAAGACTTCGAAGGCGGCACGCTGTGGAGGAAAGGCGGCTCCAAGCACAAGCCCGAAGGCGTGTGCGAAGCGGCCGACATCGTCGACGACCACCACTACCGCGGACCCGGCATGCCGGCGGTCAATCCGCGCCGCATTTCGTTCCTCGGCGAATTCGGCGGCCTCGGCCACAAGGTGGACGCCAACTTCTGGCCTACGAGCGAACAGGGCGTGAGGGCCGGAATCAAGGCCGACAAGGAGTGGGGATACGGCGGAACAAAAGACACCAGCACGAGGGCGGATCTCGAAAAAGTGTATCTCGGGCTAATGGACAAGCTCGGAAAGCTCGTCGACGCCGGACTCGCCGGATCCATATACACCCAGACGACCGACGTCGAAATCGAGATCAACGGTCTTCTCACATACGACCGCAAGGTGCTGAAGTTCAATCCCGAAGTCTTGAAAAAGGCGCACGCGGAGATCATCCGGCGCGGCACCGAAGGCAAATAGTGGATTGCGATTCCGTAGCCGGCTTCTGCTCGGCCGTCCGCGGAGGCGGGCGCGCGATTCTGCTCGTGCGCCACGCGGAGCGCGGCAAGATAGATCCGAAAGACCCCACGTTCGGCGACTCGCTTCCGATCACGGAAGAGGGCCGCCGGACGGCGCGCCGTCTCGGCGAAATGCTGGCGGACTGCGGAGCGGACGCTCTTGAAAGCGTCCGCTTCATATCGAGCCCCCTTCTGCGCACGCGCATGACGGCGGCGGAGATCGCGGCCGGCATGGGGCTCGGCGGACGCGACATACCGGCGTACGGATGCCTCGGCAACGAATCTTTCTACTACAACGACACATCGAAAGTGCTCGAGGCGTTCACGCCGCCGGAAAACTTCTTCCCGGCGTGCTTCCGGTACATGGACGAAGGCTCGCTGGACGGATTCAACCCGCTGGCCGAAGCGACCGACGCCATGGAAAAGTGGCTTTTCGAACAAACCGGAAACGCGCGCGTTCTGATAGCGGCGACGCACGATCTGTACATCGCCGCGTTTCTCGCGGCGCGGAACGCCTACACGGAACGGTCGCGCGAGACGTGGCCGCGCTTTCTCGACGCCGCCGCGATCTATCTCGAAGGCGGCTCCGGCCAGCCGTTGCGCGCCGCGCGCTATGCGCTCGTCCGGACCGGCCTTTCCGACCGCATAACCGGCATCCCGTCCGCCGCCGTCTGACGCCCGAGGGCGAAACGGATCGCGCAGACCGTAGCCGCCGTCGCCGACAGGATCGCGCACGCTCCCATCCACCAACCCTGCGCGCCGCACCGCAGCAGCGCGCCGAGAACCGAAGCCATGGCCGCGATATAGGCGACCTGTCCGGCAAGAATCGCCTTCGGCCTGCGACGGACGGCCGCAATTCCCTCCATGCAGCCGCGCACGGACTGCAGCGCGGGCCAAAAGGCGTACACGAGCATGACTATCTGCGCCTTGGCGACGTGTTCGGCGGGTATGTTCTGTATGGTGCGGAAATACCATCCGGCCACGAGCGGATGCGCCGGAACGAGCAGGCATGCGCCCAGAATAGCGCCGGCGGCGATCGCATAGCGCAGTACGCGTCTGTCGCCCGGATATTCCGGCGGAAACTGTATCGCGACGGTCTGCATGCGCAGCGAGGCGAAGCCGAACGCGTTGGCGACGCCTATGGTCGTATAGTGGACGGCCAGCATCGAGACGCCTCCTGCGGAACGGCCCGCGAACGCCGCCACCATGAACGGCGCGAGCGAAAGCAGGAAGCCGCCGAGGGAAAGCGGCATCGCGAACTTCAACTGGCCGCGCACGCTCGCGACCTCCCCCTCTTCCGGCAGACGGCGGACGTGCCGCTGGGAGAAAAGATGCGAGAGGGCGAACTCGATGAACACCGGGAAAGTCATCGCGAACAGCCCCCAGCGCGGGCCGGTCAGTCCGCATTCGACAAATGCGAACGAGGCGGCGAGCGTGACCGCGATGCGCACGAAGGTTGCATTGTTGGCGGCCGCGCTCTCGCGCGCGTTGAACAATATCGAGAGCGATATGTTCCTCAGGAAGAAGGCCGCGTGCAGCGGCAGCCCCCAGAACAGCGTGTCCCGGGCGATTGCGGCGAGCCGCGGCGGCAGGTTGAGAAGCCCTTCGAATATGACGTCGCAAAACGGCGGCATGGCCGCGACCGTCTGGAGCCCGAGAAGCGCAGCCATCATGAGAAACGTCAGCTTCTTGAAGTTCGCGTATCCGGCGCGGGTCCGCGCGAACACCATCCCGGTGGTGACCAGCCCGCCGCTGAGCGAGCCTATCATGAACATCACGAGCTGCCCTTGCGCGAACGCGGTCAAGACATCCGTCCCGTCCGGCCCGTGGGACACGACCGCCGCGACGAGCGGATACGTAAGCGACTGGGAGAACGCCTGTACGAGAAGAGGAATGTAGAAGCGCGTCGCCCGACGCACCGACCATCCGCCGTTCTTCTCTCCGTCTGCCATGAGACGCGTATTCTACCACATCCCCGCGTCTCTCCGGACCGGCGGCGCCGGGCGCGCCATCACATGCGGATGGTCGAGCCCGGGGGATATTTGCCGGCGACGATGTCCTTGGCTATGGGATTCTCGAGTTCGCGCTGAATCGTCCGTTTTACCGGGCGGGCGCCGAACGCCGGGTCGTAACCGTGTTCGGCAAGCCGATCGATTGTCGCCTCCGAAACCTCCAGTTTCAGGCCTTCCCCGGCGAGACGCCTTTCGAGATCCGCAAGCTGCAGTTTTACGATTTCGCGGATCTGCGCCCTGTTGAGCGGCTGGAACTCCAGAATCTCGTCGAGCCGGTTCAGAAACTCCGGCCTAAAGATCGAAACGAGGGCGTCTCTCGAGGCGTTGGACGTCATTATGATCACGGTGTTCTTGAAGGAAACCGTCCTTCCGTGGCTGTCCGTGAGGCGCCCGTCGTCGAGAACCTGGAGCAACAGGTTGAAAACATCCGGGTGCGCCTTTTCTATTTCGTCCAGCAGCACTACCGAGAACTGCTTCCTCCTGACCGCTTCGGTAAGCTGGCCGCCGTCCTCGAATCCGACGTATCCGGGCGGCGCTCCCACCAGACGCGAAACCGCGAACTTCTCCATGTATTCGGACATGTCGAGGCGCACCATGGCGTTGTCGTCGTCGAAGAGTTCGTTGGCGAGCGCCTTGGCGAGTTCCGT
>JAFNRY010000148.1 GCA_017385345.1 Kiritimatiellia bacterium | reverse complement strand
TATCGCATGTCACTTTCTGCGTCTCCTACGTGGCGATGACGGTTCTCGCGCGGCTGCAGGACTTCGACGACAGGATCGTGGAGGCGGCGTACGATCTCGGCGCGGGGCCGTGGTACACGTTCTTCCGCGTGCAGCTTCCGATTCTCATGCCGGGCGTCGTTGCGGGCGGCCTGCTCGCTTTCACCCTCTCCATAGACGATGTGGTCATAACCTCTTTCGTGAACGGCGCCGGCACGAACACTTTCCCGACGTACGTAAGCTCGATGACGAAGCATTCGCGGAATCTTCCCGCCGTCTTCGCGCTTTCCACCCTCATGCTCGCTTTCACCTGCGTTCTGGCGGGGCTTTCGAAACTCGTCGCGCGCGGGCAGCAACCCAAAACACAGAAGGAACAGAAAAAATGAAAACCTCCGCTCTCATGGCCGCGGCCGCGGCCGCAATCCTCGCCGCCGGATGCCGCGACGACAAGCCGGTGCTCCACATCTACACCTGGAGCGACTATATCGCCCCCGAAGTCATCCAGGGATTCGAGGAGGCGAACGGCTGCAAGGTGGTCGTGGACACCTTCGATTCCAACGAAAACATGTACGCCAAGCTGAAGGCCGGCGGTTCGGGCTACGACATCATCATGCCAAGCTCCTATTTCGTGCCGCTTCTCGCGAAGGAAGGCCTGATCGCGCCGATCGACAAGACGAAGATCCCCAACGTGGCGAAGAACTTCGACAAGTCGTTCGAGAGCCAGATCACCGATCCGGATTTCAAGTTCTCGGTTCCGTACGCGGTGACCTACACGGGCATCATGTACGCCAAGGACAAGGTTCCGGCGGGCGCCGACGTCGAGTCGTGGAGCATCTTCTCCAATCCCGCATTCAAAGGCAAGGCGACGTTCCTGGACGACATACGCGAAGTCATCGGCGCCGGTCTCATGTCCCTCGGCTATTCGCTCAACTCCAAGAATCCGAAGGAGATCGACGAAGCCGTTGCCCAGGTGCTCAAGTGGAAAGCCAACGTGAGGAAGTTCGACGCCGAGAGCTACAAGACGGAAGTCGCGTCTTCGGCTACGTGGCTCGGCCATGGCTATTCGACGGACGCCATGCAGGTCATAGTGGGCGATGAGGAGGCCGGCGACGCTCCGCGCAAGGACATCGGCTTCGCGCTGCCCAAGGAGGGATTCGTGATAGCGTTTGACGAGATGGCTGTTTCGTCCGGCGCTCCGAACCCCGCCCTCGCATATGCGTTCATCGACTATGTTTACGACGGCGAGGTCGCCAAGGTCAATATGGAATACAACATGGGCCCGATGCCCGTAGCGCCCGGAATCGCGGCGCTCGACGACGAATACCGCGACCAGATCGTGCTCAAGCCCGAGGTGGCGAAGCGCGGCCAGGTTCTCCGTCCGGTCGAGGACGATCCCGCGGTGAAGGCGCTCTATGACAAGGCGTGGGACCGCATCAAGGCTACCGGCGGCGCGCCGGACGCAGGCAAGTGAGAACCAGCGCGGTTCTCGCCGGCAGATAGAGCAGCGTCTGCGAAACCAACTCCGCGCCGGCCCTGGCCGGCGCGGAGTTGTATTCCATCCCCGGGGCTATGCGCCCGAAGCCGCCGAAGCGCTTTTCGTCGGTGTCGATGACGTGGCGCCAGCGCGTCGCCGGCGGCACTGTTATTCCGCAGCCCTCGAACGATTCCGACGGATTGAAATTGAACGCGAAAAGCATGCCGGCGCGCATGAACGCGAGGATCTTCCTCTTTTCGTCGGCGGCGAGAAGCAGCGGCTCGCCCGCCTTGTCCGAAAGAACCGGCCTCAGCGCCGCCAGCATCGCTTCCGTGAAGTCGCCGAGAGCCTTGAACTTCAGGCAGGGATCGTCGCGCAGCGACCATTGCCTGCGCGCGTGCGAATAGTCCCAGCCGTTTTCCGCCCGCGGAAAGTCTATCCATTCCGGGTGGCCAAATTCGTTGCCCATGAATTCGAGATAGGCGCCTCCGTTCAGGGCGCAAGTCGCCAGCCGCGCCATCTTGTGCAGCGCCATCGCCCTGTCTATCGCGAGAGATTGCTGGTCCCGCCGCATCCCGTCGTACACCGCCGCGTCCGCCAGCTGGAAGAAAAACGTCTTCCCCCCGACCAGCGCCTGGTCGTGGCATTCCACGTAGCTTACCGTGCGTTCCTCGGCGCGTTTCCCCGACAGTTCCCGGAACATTCCTTCCATGGGCCAGTCGTCGTCGCGCGTCTTCGAGGCGAGCTGGAACCAAAAATCGGGTCCGCCCATGGCCATTCTGTAGTCGAAGCCCATGCCGCAATCCTCTTCCGGCGCCGCGCATCCGGGCATCCCGGACACGTCCTCGGCTATCGTGATCGCGTCCGGCCGCGTTTCGTGCACAACCCGGTTGGCGAGCCGCAGGTAGGTCCACGCGTCTTCGTCCACGTTCGGCCCGAAATACTGAGAACGGTCGCCGAATGCCGTCCCGAGGCCGTGGTCGAGGAACAGCATGGACGTCACTCCGTCGAAGCGGTATCCGTCGAAGCGGAACTCCTCGAGCCAGTAGCGGCAGTTTGACAGCAGAAAGCGCAGGACTTCCGGTTTGGAGTAGTCGAAGAGTCGGCTGTTCCATTCCTTGTGCCACCCCCGCGGCCCGTCGTGGAAGTACTGCCACGGCGTGCCGTCGAACAGGCTCAATCCGTCGCGTTCGTTGCGCACGGCGTGCGAGTGGACGAGATCCATGATTACGCGCAGACCCATGCCGTGCGCCCTGTCTATGAGGCTTTTGAGGTCGTCCGGTTCGCCGAAGCGCGACGACGCCGCGAAGAAGGACCCTACGTGGTACCCGAAGCTGCCGTAGTACGGATGCTCCATTACCGCCATGAGTTGCACCGTGTTGAAACCGGCCTTTTTTATGCGCGGAAGGATGTTATCGCGGAACTCCGCGTACGTGGCGACCTTGCCTTCCTCCGACGCCATGCCGACGTGCGCCTCGTATATCGCCGGCGCCGTTTCTGGCGCGAAGACGGGCGTCTTGTGCCGCCATTTGTATTTTCGCCCCGGAAACGGCGCCTTCGCCGCGAAGAGTTTCGTCGAGGCATCCTGCACGACGTGCGTGGCGTACGCCGGCAGCCTCTCGCCGCCGCCGCCCGGCCATTCCATGCGGAGTATGTAGTTGTCGCCGCCGTTTATCGCGCTCTCCGGCAGTTTCGCCTCCCAGTCTCCCGTGCCAGCCACGCGCGAAAGCGCGTACGCGTCGTCCGCGTGCCAGCCGTTGAAGTCTCCGGCGAGCCATATGCCGGTGGCGTTCGGCGCCCATTCGCGGAACGTCCACCCTCCGCCCCGCACGTGGTGCAGGCCGTAGCGTTTGTGCGCGTCCGCTCCGGCCGAGAGCGGTCCGTGCGGCGAAAGCTCCCTCGCCTTTGCGTCCGCGCGCTCCGCACGGGAGCGGAGTTCGGCGCGGTACGGTTCCAGCCACGGGTCGTCGAGAAGTTTACGCCTTTCCATGCGCCGCCGCCTCCTTTACCGGCGAAAAGCTTTTTCTGTGTTCGGAGCATGGCCCGAGCGCCGCAAGCGCGGCGAGATGCTCCCTGGTCGGATAGCCCTTGTGCTTCGCGAAGCCGTATCCGGGATGTTCGCGCTCCATCCGCGCGCAGTCCGCGTCGCGCGCGGTCTTGGCGAGTATCGACGCGGCCGCGACGAGCAGCGATTTGGAGTCTCCTTTCACTATGGCGCGGGAAGGGCACGGCAGGCCTTCGACGGGCAGGCCGTCGACAAGCGCGAAAACGCCCTCGCCGAGACCGAGCGCTTTCACGGCCCGTCGCATCGCCAAATGCGTCGCCCGCAGAATGTTCAGCGAGTCGATTTCCGCCGGCGTCGCGCAGGCCACCGCCCAGACGCATCCCGGCGTGGACTTTATCGCGGCGGCGAGAATCTCCCGCTTGCGCGGCGAAAGCTTTTTCGAGTCGTTTACCTGCGCCCACCCTCCTTCGAGCGCCGCACGCGCTGCGTCCAGCGGCAGATGCACCGCCGCCGCGTACACCGGACCGGCGAGCGGCCCACGGCCGGCCTCGTCTATCCCAACGACCGTTTTCGCGCCGCGCCGCATCGCTTCGCTTTCGTATTCAAGCATTGTCGTCCCCCGTCATTTCCTATTATACCAATATTGCGTCCGTTTGTTGACTATTGCATCCGTTTGTTGACGGTTCCTGTCGCCATTTCAATTTGCCATGTGTCTTCCCGGATCAAATACGGCCGAGACGGTCGCATTTGGTCCGGGAAGAAAAAATTTGATAAACTGTCCACGGGGTGTATCTTGTGGGCGTTGCATGTGTAAACAGAGCGTGGAAACGACAGCCTGAAGCGAAGGAACAACAGAGAAAGGAGAAAACCGCCATGTCGATTGACATCAACGCATTTCGTGCGATCGCGAACCAGAATCCGGACAAGCTCGTCTATGTCCAGGGCGAAACGTTGAAGACGACGCGGAACAAGGCGCACCATGGTGAGCATACCTACAAAGCAGCGGCCGACGCCTTTCTCTCCGTGAGCCGTCAACACTACGGCGCCGCGCTCGGCGATGCGCTCAAACGCTATCTTGAAGCCGAAGGCAACGCCGGAAAGCCTCTTACGGCGCGGACGGTCAAGGCGCTCATCGCCTTCGCGGACGAAAAGATGGGCTGTTCAAAGACCATCGACGCGGGAGGCAAGGCGATCGATCTTTCCAAAGTCGGCACGGATTCGATGTCGCGCACCGGATTCCGGCAGGCGACGAAGATCGCCAAAGCCGAAGCCGGGCAGCGCAGCGCCGCCTCCGCGACGCTTGCCGCGCTCAAGTTCGACGAAAAAGGCAAGGTTGACATCCCCGCGCTCCTCCGCCACCTAAACACGTTCCACGCCTACATCGATCGCGAAACCACGGCCCGCGGCCTGTCAACCGTGAGGCCGGTGGAGCCCATCCCCGACCCCGGCGCGCCGGGCGCCGAGGCCGCCGCCCCGAAGACGGGAAAAGAAATGCTTTCCGATGCCGAAATAGAGCACGCGAAGCTTTTCGAGAAGGGGCTCTTCACCGCGGTGGACGCGATGGACAACAACACGCTCTCCGCCGTCTATCAGGGGCTTATTTCCAAGGAGACCGACGCCTTCAAGAAGGAACTCGCGCGCATCATCAACCACCCGGACGCCAAGCCGCAGACGATTGAGCTCGCCGAGAAGGCGTTTACCGACCTTTCGCGCATCGAGGCGATGACAGTCTCGGAAATCTCGCGCCGCATGATTCTCGACAAGACCCCGGACGACCAGAAAGCGAACGTCCCAAGCCTGATGGAACGCTACGCCGGCGAGGGCGCCGAGGCGGCCAACCACTACGCGGTCGAGGGCGACATGACGACCGTCAATCTCGGCATCATGGCGCGCTCCGCCGCCCAGGGTTCGAACGACGCGAAAACGACGAACGTCAAGACGGACGAGACGCTCAAGTCGCACGGCATGGGCGCCGTGGATTCGAAGAAGATCGGCGACATGCTCCGTTCCCAGGAGCTCACCATCAACATGCATTTCGCAACTCTCATGGGCAAGCGCAAGGATGGCTCGCAGGGAACGCCCCTTCTGCAGCGCCCCGGCGCCCACGTCACCAACGCTTTCGAGTCGCTTGAAGAGCAGAACATCGAGGCCGACGCGACCCAGGAATACCGCTTCCGCAATCAGGTGGAGAAGAGCTTCTTCCCCGAGTATTCCGCCAAGCCGCTCGCCGGTAAGGACCGCCCCGTTTACGGCGCTCTCAATACAGCCAAACTCACCGGCGGCGCCGCAGACACGAACATTGGCATCTACGGGCGCGTCGTCGTGGTTCTCAAGCCGCACGTCAAACAGAAATGCACCTACACGCTCGACGACACCTTCTTCGCGACCCGCCTCTCCATGCCGGAATCCAAGCGCGCCGAAATCGAAGAAAATCTCGTCGCCGCCTTTGCCTCGCGCCTGAAGGATCCCGCCGCGGCCCTCGCCGCGCTTCGCGACCCTCAAAACCCTGCCGCCGTCACGCTGACGAGATTCTTCAACGACCTGGGCGCCGACTTGCTCAACTTCTCGGCAAAACGTCTGGATGGCTAC
>JAFNRY010000147.1 GCA_017385345.1 Kiritimatiellia bacterium | reverse complement strand
GTCGGTTTCCGAAGAATACGGCGAATGGGCGCGGATCGACGACGGCTCGCACGCCGGATGGGCGAGGAAGGAGGATATCAGATGAACGGCAGACGGATATTTCTTTCGCCGCCGTGGACCGGCGAGGAGGAGCGCGCCATGGTCTCCAAGGCGTTCGATTCCGGCTACGTCGCTCCGTGCGGACCAATGGTCGAGGCGTTTGAGGAAAGCCTTGCGAGACTGTCCGGCAGGCGGTTCGCGGTCGCGGTTTCGGGCGGGACCGCGGCTCTCGATCTGGCGGCAGCGCATTTGGGTATAGACCGCTCGTGGACGGTGGTCGCCCCGTCGTTGACGTTCGTGGCTACTGTAGGTCCGGCGTGGCATCGCGGCGCGCGTCTCGTCTTTCTCGATTCCGCCGAAGACGGCAACGTCGATTGTTCTCTGCTTGACGACGCGCTTGTCGAAGCCGCGCGCCAGACTCCGGGGAAGGTTCTTTTCATCGGCGTCGATCTCTACGGGCGCTGCTGCGACTACGCGGCCGTCTCCCGCATATGTGAAGAGCGCGGCGCGCTTTTCATAATAGACAGCGCCGAAGCGGTCGGTGCCGAGTCCGCCGGCCGGCCCGCCGGATCGGCCGGCGTCGCCGGCGTGTATTCCTTCAACGGCAATAAAATCGCAACCACTTCCGGCGGCGGCGCGCTCGTCACCGACGATCCCTCCTTTGCCGCGCATGTGCGCTCGCTGTCGCAGCAGAGTAGAGAGAGATTCCCGTGGTACGAACACAGGGAGGTGGGCTACAATTACCGGATGAGCAACATAGTTGCCGCCATCGGCATCGCCCAGGTGGGGAAACTGCCTGAAATACTGCGCAGGCGCCGCGAGATCAAGGAACGCTATCTTGCCATTCCGGGCTTGCGGCTTCTGCCGCCGGTGCCGGGCGAGAACAACTGGCTCTCGGTCGCCCTGATGCCGGGGATGGAGAGCCGCGACGCGTTGCTGGACGCCCTGGAGAAGGCCGATATAGAGACGAGACCCGTGTGGAAGCCGATGCATTTGCAGCCGGTGTTCAAGGATTGCAAAGTTTACGGAGGCGAAGTGTCGCAGCGTCTGTTCGAGCGCGGCATATGCCTGCCTTCGGGTTCGGGGCTGGACGATGCCGACTTTGCGAGAATCGAGGAGACGATATGCACGCAACTCTCGCGGATGTGATAGCCGACACGGCCCAGAACTCCATAGAAGCGGGCGCCAGACACGTTTCGGTCTCCGTCTCGGAGACCGGCGGCCGCATCTCGGTCCGCATAGAAGACGACGGGAAGGGGATGGACGAGGCGGTTCTGGCAAAGGCCTTCAATCCGTTCTTTACCGAACCAGGCAAGCACGACCGGAGAAAAGTCGGGCTTGGATTGCCGATACTGAAGCAGATATGCGAATCCACCGGGGGGGATGTAAAGCTGGTTTCGAAAAAAGGAGAGGGAACGCTTCTCGAATACTGGTTCTCCGCCGGCCATATCGACCTGCCGCCGATGGGGAATTTGGCGACTGCGGTCTTGGCCCTTTTCAATTATCCCGGCGATTTCGATCTTTCCTTTTCCCACGAGACTTCCGCCGGATCGTACTCGGTGTCGAGAAGCGAGCTGGCGGAAGCCGTCGGCGGACTTGATACGGCGGACGGACTTTCGATGGCGAAAGAGTTTCTCGTTTCGCAAGAAGGCGAACTGCACCGCTGACCATCGGCCGCCGCCGGGCAAATCGTCTATAATTGCTGTTTTTAGTTTTTTGGACGCAATTCAAAATGTGCAATTATCGATTTACGGAAAATCGAGAGCGTCTTGCGCCGTTTGGCGTGATGCCGCGGTCGCCATTGCAATGCAATCGCCGAAGCGTGTTTGCGGAACGCTTTTTCTCGTAAAACGGTTCAGATATAAAGCCCAATTTTGATACCGCGCGTTTTTATGCCGGTTTTTCTGATTTTTATGATGTTTCATGCGTGAGAATGTGTCTTGGTGAAATGTTGTTCCAAACAACAGCCGAAAACGTTCACGATGATTTGGTTAAACGTTCGAGAACGTTTGGTCAAATGATCCTGAACGTTTGGTCAAACGTTCAGGATCATTTTCCCGGAAGATCACGAAGATTTTGCCGGGGCTTCCCGCGTCAAACGGCGAGCGGCCGGCACGATCTTCTATAACTTGCAAAAATGACTTTTTGCGGAATGTGAAATTATCGGCTCTGCCAAAGCGCGGATTGGAGCCTTCTGCAACGGGCTGGATTCCCATTCCGCTTCCGACATGTTTTCTCCTTGCTTGAAACCGTGTCACAAGATATTGCGATTTTACGGCGGACAGGGCCGCGCCGAAGCCAGTCGCTTCGCCATTCTCTTTGCGCAAGCCTCCGTTATGGTAGAATATGCAAAGATATGGAATTCGAAAATACGATCGGGCTGGAGACCCACGTACAGCTCAAGACGAAAACGAAGATGTTCTGCGGCTGTCTGCTGCAGACGGGGTGCGAGCCGAACGAGAACGTCTGCCCCGTGTGCCTGGGCTACCCCGGCGCGCTGCCGGTCCCCAACCGCGAAGCGGTCAAGCTTACGGTGATGAGCGGATTGATGCTGGGCTGCAAGATCTCGAAACGCGCCACGTTCGACCGGAAGAACTATTTCTATCCCGACATGGCGAAGAACTACCAGATTTCCGAAGACGCGGCTCCTCTGTGCATCGGCGGCGGCGTCGCCATACGCAAGGCCGACGGTACGATCAAGACGATCCGCATAAACCACATACATCTCGAAGAGGACGCAGCCAAAATAAACCACTATTCCACGACTTCCGGGGTCGATTTCAACAGAGGCGGAACTCCGCTCATGGAGATCGTCTCCGAACCAGACATGGCGGATGCCGACGAGGCGATCGCATATTTGACGGCGCTCAAGGAGATGCTGATCTACGCCGGGGTCAGCGACTGCAATCTCGAAGAAGGCAACATGCGCTCCGACGTGAACATCTCGATACGTCCGCGCGGCGCCGAAAAGCTCGGGACGAAGGTTGAGATAAAGAACATGAACTCGTTCAGCGGCATCCACGCCGCGCTCGAGTACGAGGCGCGGCGCCAGCGTTCGCTCGCCGCCGCCGGGCAGCCGATAGTCCAGGAAACCCGCAGATGGGACGGCGACGCGCTCGAGACCGCCTCCATGCGCTCCAAGGAGAACGCAAAGGACTACAGGTATTTCGCCGAGCCGGACATCCCGCCGGTAGAACTGACGGACGCGCAGATCGAAGAATGGCGCGCTCTGCTTCCGGAGTTCCCCGAGGCGAGACGCGCCCGCATGGTTGAGCAGTACGGCCTCGCCGAATACGACGCGAGCGTCCTTTCACAGCACAAGGAGAACGCGGACTGGTTCGAGGCCGCGGCCAAAGGCCTGGACAAGAAGGCCGCCAAGACGCTGTGTAATCTGTTCATGTCCGACGTGATGGCCTTGATGAACGGGAGCGGCAAGTCGATAGGGGAGAGCGCGATGGAGCCTTCGGCGCTGGCATCGCTCGTCAAGATGTCCGTTTCCGGGAAGATCAACGGCCCGACGCTGAAGGAACTGCTCGCGGAAGTGTTCGAGAAGGGCGGGGATCCGAAGAAGATTGTCGAAGAGCGCGGGCTCGGCGCGGTGAGCGACGCCTCGGCGATAGAGAAGCTCGTTGACGAGGCGATAGCGGCGAATCCGGGGCCGGTGGCCGATTTCAAGAACGGGAAGAAGGCCGCGGCCGGATTCATAGTCGGGCAGGTCATGAAGCTTTCCCGGGGCAAGGCGGATCCGAAGACCGCCGGCGCGATGGTCGCCAGGAAGCTCGCGGCGCTCGCGCTCGCTTTCGCGCTCGTCCTGGCCGGCGCTGGATGCAACACGTTCACAGCCGTGCAGAAGAGCAGTTTCATAGACGAAGACGGCAATCGCGCCACGGTCGTGTACGGCCAGCTCGAGAAGGACCACAAGACGCAGGTGAAATCGCCGATAGACAACCGGCCGATAGACATGTCTTCGCGGCTCGCGGTGGAGGTAACGCTGCCGACGGGCAAGAGCATCAGGGCCTACCAGTGCATGAACCTGCTGCCGACGGGGACGATGTACAAGACGGACGACGGAAAGTGGCTGTTCCACGCCAACGGCACGCTGTGCTCCATATATATAGTGAACGAGACGGGGGACGACTACATACTCGTCTTCGACGGGACCCTGAGCGGCGGATTCAACCGCGGCGCTGGCGACGGAGCGAAATGAGCGCGGCGCTGGACAACATACGCATAGTGCTCGTTGGCACGCTCTACACGGGGAACGTCGGGTCGAGCTGCCGCGCCATGGCGAACATGGGCGTACGCCATCTGAGACTCGCCGCGCCCAACCTGCAGAACTCCTGGGAAGAAGGCGAGCGCATGGCGGTGCACGCGACGGACATAATGGCGGCGCGCGAGGAGTTCGCTACGCTCGAGGAGGCTGTGGCGGACTGCGTGGCGGTAGTCGGCACCACGGCCCGCGGGGGGCTGTACCGGCAGCGCGCCAGGGCGCCGCGCGAATGCGCGAGCGAAATCCTCTCCCTCGCGTCCAGAGGTCCGGTTGCGATTGTCTTCGGACGGGAGGACAAGGGGCTGCTCAATGAAGAAATCGCGATGTGTACCCATCTTCTGCGCATCCCCGTCGATGGCGGCTACACCTCGCTGAATCTTTCGCAGGCCGTTCTGATTTCCTGCTACGAACTCTTCACAGCCGGCGGAGACTACGAGATGCCGCGCGAAAAGGCGCCTCCTGCGCCCCAGGCGCAGAAGGCGCAGCTGGCGAAGAACTGGTCGAAGATGCTGTGCGATATCGGTTTCATGGAGCCGTGCCAGGCCGACCACTTCATGCAGGGCTTCCAGAGGATTTTCTCGCGCGGAGTGTTCACGAAAGACGACGCCGCCCTCATGCTCGGGGTCGCCCGCCAGGCGAGCTGGCGCGCGGTCCGCGGAGCCGAAACCGCATCCAAGCCGGGAGATTGAAGAAATGGACAGACTGGCCTACATAGCGCGGCGACTGCTGCTTGTGATTCCGACGTTCATAGGAATAACCATCGTATGTTTCAGCCTGACGCGCTTTCTGCCGGGCGGGCCGGTGGAGATCAAGCTCATGAAAATGCGCGGCATAGGCGAAGGCGGGGCTGAGACCACGCAGGGCGCGGCGGCCCAGGTGGGCGCCGGCGGCGTCGCCGGTGTCAACGAGCAGTACAGGAAGGAGCTGGAAAAACAATACGGCTTCGACAAGCCCATATACGAGCAGTACTGGAACTGGCTCGTCGTCAATCGCATGGGCATGAAGCTGCCTTCGTACGACTATCCCAACAAGACGGCGTGGGAGCTTATCAAAGGGAGGATTCCCGTATCCATCTGGTTCGGCCTGACGGCGTTCCTGCTTTCGTATCTCATCTGCATACCTCTCGGCATAGCGAAGGCGCTGCGGCACAGGCAGGCGTTCGACGCTGCTTCCAGTCTCGTCGTGTTCGTCGCCTACGCCATTCCGAGTTTCGCGCTCGGCATGGCGTTCAAGATGGCGTTCTGCGGCACGGTCGAGGGATTGTGGGACGTTTTCCCGCTCGGCGGGATCTCGAGCGATTTCGACGCGGTTCCGACGTTCTGGGAATGGTTCAAGGACCGCGCCTGGCACATGGCGATGCCGGTGGCCTGCTACGTCGCGGGCAGTTTCGCCATGCTGACGCTGCTCATGAAGAATTCGCTCCTCGACCAGATTTCGTCGGACTACGTCAGAACGGTGATCGCCAAGGGCGGCACGCGCCGGCGCGCGATATGGTGCCACGCCTTCCGCAATTCGCTCATCCCGATCGCCACCGGTTTCGGCCACGTGTTCAGGATGCTCTTCGCGGGTTCGATCATCATCGAATCCATTTTCGAGATACCAGGCATGGGACGGCTTTCGTGGGATGCGCTCATCGGCCGCGACTATTCCGTCTTCCTCGCGCTCCTCGCGCTGACGGCGAGCATCCAGCTGGCCGGCAACCTTATTTCCGACATTCTCTACATGGTCATAGATCCCAGAATCGACTTCTCGAGGAAATAAAGCTATGTTCTCGCCATTGACGGTAAAACGCTTCCGCGCGTTCAAACGCATAAAACGCGCGTGGTATTCGCTGATCGCCCTGTGCGCCATCTTCTTGTTCTGCCAGGCGGCGGACTTCGTCTGCCCGGTGCCGCCCGGCGAAACGGTAAAGGCCGAGAGCCTCGAGAAATACCGCAAGAGCGTGGTGGAGAAGACGTACGACGTGAAGACGGCGCGTTTCAATCTCGGCGACGACGGATCGGTGTACGGATTCGAGGGGCCTGCGGAGGTTCTCGCTTCCGTCAACGGGGCGGCCGGCGGGGCCGGCGGCGCGGAATCCTTCGAGAGACGGCTGGCGGGCGTTCTCGGCGCGAAATACAAGATCCGCACGACGAAGAGAAACGGCTGGACGCGCTTTTTCCTCGATCCTTTCGAGCCGCCCGCGGTCTCGGAAAAGGAACTCCCTCCGCCGGAGATATCCTTCCCGTTCCCGCCGTGCAGGGAGCATCCTTTCGGTATCGATTCCGGCGGGCGCGACGTCTATTCGCTCGTCGTCCACGGCATGCGCATAGCGCTCAACTTCGGCCTCCTCCTCGCTTTCTCCGGAATGTTCATCGGGCTTGTAATAGGCGCGACCGAGGGGTATTTCGGCGGCAAGACCGACATGGCGTGCCAGCGGCTGACCGAAATCTGGAGCGCGATTCCGTTCCTCTATGTCATGATATTCATCGGTTCGACCGTCGGGCGCAGCTTCACGATACTGCTCGTCTGCTACGCCGTCTTCAACTGGATTTCGGTTTCCTACTACATGCGGGCGGAATTCCTGCGCCTCAGGTCGAGGACGTTCGTCGAAGCGGCGGTCTGCCAGGGGTTCGGCGTTGCGCGCATCATTTTCGGGCACATACTTCCGAACGCGCTCACGCCGCTGATCACGCTTTTCCCGTTTCTTCTCATGGGCGCGATCAGCTCGCTCGCCGCGCTCGACTTCCTCGGATTCGGGTTGCCGCCCATGACGCCGAGCTGCGGCGAGCTTCTGCACCAGGCGCAGGGCAACCCGTCGGCGTGGTGGCTGATTCTCTTCCCCGCCCTGGCGCTTTTCGTCGTGCTGCTGCTCACGGTGCTCGTGGGCGAAGGTCTGCGCGACGCGTTCGATCCGCGCCAGAAGTCGAAACTCGAATAGCCGCAAGCGGACGCCGGCAGCGGCACGCGCCGCCCGGCGCCGGACAATGCAAGTCTCCGGTGCCATAAATGTTTTCTCCGAAAGATTCTTCGGTCTTTCTCCC
>JAFNRY010000146.1 GCA_017385345.1 Kiritimatiellia bacterium | reverse complement strand
TCATGGGACGAAGACAAGTTCGTCGGACCCGATCCGAAGGTCGAGTTCCACCACGCGACGGACGCCGAAAACGCCGAACGGATCCCGGCGGCGCTCGCGGCGGCGGACGGCCCCGACGCGACGCTCTACTTCATAGACGTCACCGACCACAGCGGGCACGTCGCCGGATTCTATCCCTACAGCCACATGTACCTCGAGGGCGCCCACACGGTGGACGGATACGTCGGGCGGGCTCTCGACGCGATCGCCTCGCGCAAGACGTTCGAAGACGAAGACTGGCTGGTCGTCGTGACCTCGGACCACGGCGGGTATTCGCGCGTGCACGGCATATGGGGCGGCCACTGCACGACGATTCCCTTTCTCGCCGTTTCCAAGGGCGGGGAGACGGGCGAACTCGCCGGGCGGCCGGCGAACTACGACGCGGCGGCGCTCGCGCTCGAACATTTCGGCCTCTACGGCGAATCGCTCGGCATAGACGGAAGGCCGCTTCCGGCGGAAGGCGGAATGCTCCCGGCGCGAGGCACGGCGAAGAAGCCCGTCGCACACTTCAAGTTCGAACCGAAGAAGCCCGCGGTCAACGCGCTCGCCGGCGGCCTCGAACCGCTGACGGCGCCGGACGGATCCACCGCCGTCAAAGGTTCCGAAAACCTCGAATACGAAAACGACGACAACTTCACCGTCGCCTTCTGGGCGAAGATAGACAAGCCGGCGGGAAGGGATCCCGCGATAGTGGCGAACAAGGACTGGACGAGCGGGCTGAACCCCGGCGTCACCATAACCGCCGGAACCAAGACCGACTGGGTGAAAAAGCCGGGCATATGCCTCAACGCCGCGCTGCCGGGCAAAAAGCGCATCGACATGGGGACATACGACATCGACTACGTCAAGTGGTGCTTCTACGCGGCGACCAAGACGCCGGACGGCAAGGTCGAGTTCTACCAGGGCGGCCGGGACGGGAGGCTCTACTGGATGGCCGAAACGGCGGAGAAGCTGGAGCTCGCCAGCGGCATGCCGTGGCGCATAAAACAGGACGGCACCGGCAAATACCCCGAAGCGTTCGCCGGCGAGATCAGGGAGTTCGCCCTCTGGACGCGGTCGCTCCACCGCGACGACATACGCAAACTCTACGAAGCCGGCCGCAACGGGGTTGACATGCAGGAGGCCCTCGCCAAATGAAAGCGGCGTTCTTCGACATGGACGGCACGCTCGTCGATTCGAGCGGCGATCTGTGCGCGACGGTAAACCACACGCGGCGCGAACTCGGCCTCGGCGAGCTGGAAAACGCGGAAATCCTCCGCCACGTCGGGCTCGGCGCGAGGCGGCTCCTCGTCGATTCGATCCCCGAAATGGCCGGCGACGAAGAGAGGATGCTCGAGGTTTTCATGTCGCACTACGGAGAGCACATGATGGAGACGGTCGCGCCGTACCCCGGCGTCGCGGAGACGCTCTCCGAACTGCGGCGCAGAGGCTGGAAGCTCGGAGTGAACACCGCCAAGCCGGGCTTCGCGACGCGGGCGATCCTCGACAGGCTCGGCCTGCGGGAATACTTCGGCGACGCCATCGTCGCGGGGGGCGACTGCGCGGAGATGAAACCTTCCGCGCTGCCTCTCAGACAGTGCGCCGCCCTTCTCGGCCACGAGCCCGGCCCGGACGACTGGATGGCCGGCGACAGCTGGACGGACGTCGAATGCGCGGCGAACGCGGGCGTCAAAAGCGCCTATTGCGCCTTCGGCTTCGGCCGGCTGAAGGAAGGCGGCCGGCCGTACACCGTCAGAATCGAACGGTTCGACCAGCTGCTCGAACACCTCAAGTGACCGGGCCGGCGGGGAAGCAACGCATACGGGAGACGCCGTACGGGAGACGCATGAAAAGCATAATTCTTTCAATCGCGGCCGCATTCGCCGCCGCCGCCGTGGCCGGCGAAAAAGCATATCTGTGGCCCGAAGGCAAAATGCCGGACGCGCAGCCGCACCAGTACGCGGCCATGACGGACGTCTCGCTGGCAAAGGGATTCAATCCGGACGAGTGGAGGGCGCCGTACATAGAATGGTTCGAACCCGAACCCGGCGTAGAGCGCAACGGCCTTTGCGCGATCCTGATTTCCGGCGGATCGTACGAATGCACGTGCGACGTCTCGCACGTCGCCGCCTGGAAAAAGAAACTGACCGCCATGGGCGCGGTGTGCGCCAACCTGGTGTACCGCACGCCGAGGCCGAAGGGCCTGCCGATATACAAAACGGCGTGGGAGGACGGGCAACGGGCGGTGCGGCTCGTCCGCGCCGACGCCGCAAAACGCGGATTCGACCCGGAGAAGATAGGAACGTTCTCGATGTCCGCCGGCTCCCATCTCGCGCTTCTGCTCGCGACGAGCTCGCAGACGCCGGCATACGCGCCGGTTGACGGAACCGACGCGCTGCCGTGCCACATAAACTTCGCCTGCCCCTTCGCCGCGGCCTACGCGCTCACCGACGGCCTCGGCCATCCAAACACGCGCGAAGGCGATTCGCCGGACGTCGCGCTCGACGGCGTTTTCAAGTTCGACGCGAAAACATGCCCGGTGTGCATGATGCACGGCGGCAAAGATCCGTATTCGCCGCTCGCCTCCACCCGCATCTACCGGCGCCTCCGCGAAATGAAGATCCCGGCAGAAGTGCACATCTACCCAGACAAGGGGCACGGAGTGTTCGGTTTCGACCGCGCGGTCGAGTTCCTGCGCCAGACCGGCTTTTTGCCGCTCGAGAAGGAAACCAACATCATGAAGCGCCTGCCCGACGATTTCGCGCGCGCCGGCGACGCTCCGCGGACGGACATCTGGCCGGAAGGAAAGACGCCGGACTTCCGCGCGAACCAGTGCAAGCCGTACATCCAGTGGCACATGCCGAAGGAACAGAAAACGAAGGCCTTCGCGATAATCTTTTCCGGCGGCGCCTACAACGCCAACAGTCCGGAATGGTTCGAAGTCGCGCCGGCGAGGCGCTATCTCAACGAAAAGGGAATGGCCGTCGCCACCTTGCGCTACAGGACGCCCCGGCCGGAAGGCCTCGCCAAGCATCTCTCGGCGTGGCAAGATCTCCAGCGGACGATCAGGATCGCCAGACGCGAAGCGCCGTCGCGCGGCCTCGACCCGGACCGCATCGCCATCATGGGCTCCTCGGCGGGCGGCCACCTCGCCCTCATGGGCGCGCTCAATTCGCGTTCTAAATCCTACCTTCCGATAGACAAGACGGACGGCATCTCCGCGAAAGTGCAGCTCGCCGTGGCGATCTATCCCGCATACGCGCTGACGGACGGCATCGACGGATACAACACGACCGGCGGAAACTCCGACGAAGCGCGCCTCGCGCCGGAGTTCGCGTTCGACCCGGATACGCCGCCGGTGCTCTTCATCCACGGCGACGCCGACAAATGGGCCGCGATGAACTCGGTCAAGACGTGGGAGCAGCTGCGCCGCATGGGGGTGCAAGGCGAACTCCACACGCTCGCCCTGAGAGACCACGGCTTCCAGCGCAGCGCCTCCCCCGGGACGGGAAGCTACACGTGGATGGACAGGATATGGGAGTTCATGTCCGCCAAAGGTTTCAACAAATAGCGGGCCGCGAAATGGTATAATCACGACATGCGTAGAAAAGTGGACCATGCGCGGCGGCGGCGCGAGATCGTGACGGAGAGCCTGCGGCTCTTCGGCATGAAGGGCTACGCGGCAGTGAACTTCGGCATGATAGCGCAGGCGTGCGAAATTTCCCGTACGACGCTCTACACCTATTTCAAAGACAAGCGGGCGATATTCAACGAAGCCATCGACGAAGCGACTTCGCGCATCGAAGCCAAGTACGCGGAAATCGTCCATTCGCGGCGGCCGGCGGACGTGAAGCTGCGCCAGATATGCGTGACGGTGCACTCCATCCTCTTCGACTACTACGACTTCGTCTGCGTGATATCGGACTATCTGGCGCGCCTGCGCCGCACGGCGGAAATCCCCGTCGCCTACATCAAGCGCCACACCATCGGGCTGAGGCGGATAATGCATTCGCTGATAGTGGAGGCCAAGGCCCGCGGCGAATATCCGAAGGACCTGGACTCGAACCGCGCGATCGCCCTGCTGTGGACGCAGTTCGAAGCGACGGGCATGCGCATAACGACGACCGGCGGCGCCGACCTGACGGAAGCCATCGACAGGACGAACATGATACTATCCGTGCTGCGCTCGCCGCATCTCCCGCGCTGACGCGCGCCGCCGCGACCTTGAAAACGATGAAAAACAGCAAGACAGCCGAACGGTACGGTTCCCTCGCGAACCACCGCGCCTTTCTCGGCAGGCCGGCGAAGAAGGGACCGGTCGAACCGTTCCCTTGCCGCCCGGGAGACGTGTTCGCCAAACAGGCCGCGGGGCTCGCGCGGCGGCTTTCCGCCATCAAGACGCGCGACGCCGTCATAGGCGTAAGCGGCGGGCTGGACAGCGCCCTCGCTCTTCTCGTCGCTGCAGAGGCCTTCGACAGGCTCGGACTACCGAGAAAAAATATCCACGCCTTCTCCATGCCGGGCTTCGGCACGACCGGACGCACGAAAGGCAACGCCGCCGCGCTTTGCGAAGATCTCGGGGTCGCGCTCGAAACGATAGACATAAGACCGGCGTGCAGACGCCATTTTAAGGATATCGGCCACGACGGGAAAACGCCGGACACCGTCTTCGAAAACGCTCAGGCCCGCATGAGGACGCTCGTGCTCATGGACAAGGCCAACATGACCGGCGGCATCGTCGTCGGCACGGGCGACCTTTCGGAAATCGCTCTCGGATGGTGCACCTTCAACGGCGACCACATGGCCATGTTCTCGGTAAACAACAACGTCCCGAAGACCGTGGTGCGGAAAGTGTGCGCATGGTGGGCGGGGCGGCATGAAGGCTCCGCCGCCGCGAAGGCGCTTCTCGACATAATCGACACGCCCGTGTCGCCGGAGCTCGTCAAAGGCCAGAAGACGGAAAACACCATCGGCCCGTACGAGCTGCACGACTTCTTCCTGTGGAACTTCATAATGAACGAAATGGGGTCCAGGGACCTGGCGAAGGCGGCGGAAAAACATTTCGGCGGCAGATTCGGCAAAAAAGAAATCGAATCGACGCTCGCAATCTTCATGCGGCGGTTCTTCACGCAGGCGTACAAGCGCAACTGCCAGTGCGACGGCGTGAAGGTATTCGACTTCGAACTGTCGCCGCACGGCTGGTGGATACCGTCCGACCTCGGATTCGTCCGGCTCTGAAAGGCAGGCGCCGGCGCGGGGAAAACGCGGCAGAAAGGTCGCCGACATGGCACAGACGGAAGAAAAGGAAATATACTCGATAGTGGCGGACGCGCTGGAGGCGGACGCGATAGAAAGCGGCGACGACTACCGGCGGCTGCCGCTGTGGGGGTCGCTCGCCGCGTTCATGATAAAGGTGTCCGTCGCCCGCAGGTTCGGCAAGGAACTCGCGCTGTCCGAGATAGGGGGATTCGCCTCCGCCGGGGAGCTCGCCCGGAGGATTCTGGGATGAAGCGGCTTCTGATAGCCGGCGCCGGCGGGTTCGGGCGCGAATTGTACGGCGCCGCGCTTGAAGCGCGCGGATACGGAGAGGCTTTCGCCATAGGGGGGTTCCTCGACGACCGGCCGGACGCGCTCGCCGCATTCGACGGCTATCCGCCGGTTCTGGCCGGGATCGACAGCTTCGAACCGCGGGCGGACGACGTGTTCGTCGTAGCACTTGGGAACGTGGACGCGAGGCGCAAATGCGCGGAGTCGCTGGCGGCGAGAGGGGCGCGCTTCATGCCGGTAGTGCACGAAAGCGCCCGCATAGGGCCGAACGTGGAAATAGGCGAAGGTTCGTTCATAGCGCCCGGCGTATCGATAACGGCGGACGTGTCGCTCGGACGCCACGTATGCGTATTCCACAATTCGTCCATCGGTCACGACACTCGTTTCGGCGACTACTGCCACATATACGCCCAGTGCTCCATAGGCGGGAACGTGACGGCCGGCGAGCGCGTCGCCATATACCCGGGAAGCGTAGTCACGCCGCGGAGGAAGCTCGGCGACGGCGCCGTCGTCGGCGCGCTCTCCGCAGTGTTCACGGACGTGCCGCCGGGCGGGCGCGTCCTCGGCAATCCGGCGGCCCCTCTCGACTGACCCAGGCGCGAAAATGCACAACAAGCAGAAAAAAGCCGCCGTCATAAACGACTTC
>JAFNRY010000145.1 GCA_017385345.1 Kiritimatiellia bacterium | reverse complement strand
GCCACGCCGTCGTCGGCGTGCAACGGATGGCGCGAATTGCTCGCCGAGCGCGGGCTCGTCGGCATTGCGGCTTTCGCAATACCTCCGGTTTTCGTGGCTGTTTCGCTTTTCGTGAAATTCGTTTCCGGAATCGCGAAGCGCCCGTATTATCCTCTTCTGGCGCTGTCCGTCGTCGCGGCGGCGCTTGCGTACGCGCTGATGCTCGTGGATTGTCCGCTTTCTTCGGCGGCCGTCTATCCGGCTCTGGTAGCGTATCTTACGCTCGCGCCGGCGGCTTTTTCGGGCAGGCGCAGGAATTGACAAGGCAAAAACATCGGAGAAACGAATACCATGGCTGACAAACCGATTTATTACGGCGGAAGCGGAAGAAAGTCCTCGCCGATTTACTACGGCGGCGGGGCGTCGTCCACGTATGGAGCCGGGTCGCCCGTCTATTACGGCAACCGGCAGTACGGCGGCATGTACGGAGGCGCCTACGGCGGCGTGTACGGCGGAACGCCGGGCGGCGGCGGGGACGGGGAGGCGATCGTCGGCAAGCTGTCGGTCGGCCGCATGATCCGCGTCGTCTCGCAGCGCTGGCTTTCAGTGTTCGTGTTTCTGCTCGTCGGATTGATAGTGTCGTTCGCGATCTATTCGATTTCACCGACCATCTACGAAGCGAAGAGCGAGTTCACGATGGATACGCGCCGCAGCAATTCGCGCGGGAGCACGGCCATCGAGCAGGCGATGGTGGACTACGGCGACAACTACGCCGAAATATTCAATACGCGCCTTCCGCAGTGGCGGTCCGATTCGATCATCAAGAAAATAACCGACGCCTACCGGAGCAAGTTTCCGACATCGACGGTGACCGACGGCGAACTCATCAGCGCGCTGGCGTCGTCCCAGCTGGAGCTCCAGCGCAATTCGCGCATAATAACGATATCGGTCCGTTCGATGGTGCCCGAGACGGCGATGGCGCTCGCCAACGCGTACGCGCAGGCGATAGAAACGTTCACCGACGAGGAGAACAAGGCCCGCTGCGACAAGGCCGTGAGCCAGATACACGAGCAGGTGGAGAAGTTCCGCCGCCGCAAGGACGATCTGTCGAAAAACCTCCTCGAGTTCAAGACGGAGAACAAGGTGGATTCCCTCAAGTCGCGCCGCGACACCGTGCAGCAGTCGCTCGTGAAGGCCACTTCCGAGATACTCGAACTTGAAGGGGTGGAGGGGCAGCTCGTCGAATGGGAGAAACTGCTGACCGAGGTTCAGAAGAATCCCGACAGGTTCGGCGCGCTTTCCGCAAACGTCCCTCGCGCGCAGGAGATTTCGTCCGAATATTCCGCCTACCAGCAAGTCGCGGGCGAACACGCCGCGCTGCTCGTCAACTATACGGAAAACCATCCGGACGTCGTGGCCAAGGCCGGCGCGCTCAAGGCCGCCAAGGAGCGTTTTCTCGAAGCGACGGCGAGAGCGCACGAAACGGGCATATCAACGCTGAACGTGACCCGCAACCGCCTGGCTTCGCTGCGCAAGAAGCAGGAGGAGCTGCGCGCGGAGGTGCTGTCGGTCGGCCAGAAGATCGACACGGCGGAGTCGAGCCTCGGAACCCTCGAGTCCGAGTACAACATCGCCTGCCAGGTGTTTCAGCAGCTCGTGCTGGACGAGCAGAAGGCGCGCATGGAGGCGGAGGCGAACAACGAAATGGTCAATGTCGGCCGCCCCGCCAAGCTGCCCACCTCCCCCGTGCTGCCGAACCCGCTCCTCATCTTCGGCGCAGGCATAGTGCTCTCGCTCGGACTCGGCGTACTTTTCGTCCTTATAATCGACAATCTCGAGGATACGGTGGTGAATCTCGCGGACATCGAAGGGCGTCTCGCCTTGAAGGTTCTCGCGGTGTTCCCGCACGTGCGCAGGAAAAAGCGCGAACACGTCGCCAAGTTCGTGGCCGAAGAAAAGTATTCGCAATTCGCGGAGGCGGTGGCCGGCCTGCGCAACCTGCTCGATTCGCCGCGCTACGAGGCGCTGAGCCACTGCCTGCTCGTCATTTCGACGCAGCCCGGCGAAGGAAAGACCATTGTCTCCACTTCCATCGCGATCGCCTACGCGCAGACCGGGCGCAAGGTGCTGCATGTCGATTTCGACCTGCGCCGCCCAAGGTTAGCGAAGGTCTGGGGCCTCGAACTTTCGAAGGAGAAAAGCTTCTCGCACACGCTGCAGGGAGCCGGACAGGAAACGCCGGATTTCCAGGCTCTGGTCTGCAAGTCCGACATAGAGGGCCTCGACGTCATCGCGTCGCTGCCTCCCGAGGGCGTTTCGCCCGCGACGATTTTCGGCTCGAGCGTCGTGTCTGAGTTTTTCTCCTGGGCGAGGGCGCACTACGATCGCATCATAGTCGATTCGCCGCCGTTCGGGCTTGTCGGCGACGTCGTTTCCCTTGCGACCCACGTCGATTCGACGATTATAATGTGCTGCCCTGACAGGACGCATTTCCGACCGATACAATTCTGCGCCAGAAGCCTGACGGAGGCAGGCGCGAACATTCTCGGCGTGGTGGTGAACGACGTCGAAATGTCCAACGTTTCCGCGTTTTCGCAGTCCCACAAGAACCGCTACGGATACAAGTACGGCTACGGCTACAAGTACGGCTACGGATACGGCTATGGCTACGGCTACGGATACGGGCCGAAGAAGCAAAAAGGGAAAGACGGCGAGTCCGGGGAGGCGAAGCGGACGGCGGACGCGGCGGCGCAGGATGCCGCAGCGTCCGCGGACAGCGGAGAAAGATTCGAAGATCCCGGCGAAGAGACTCCGGTGCACGGGTCCCATGGTTCTTCCGACGGCGGCGACGATGTCGCGGACGAAGAATAGAGCGGCGCAATGGCCAGAGTGTTCATCGACGGTTCCGCCGGCACGACCGGGTTGAGGATTCGCGAGCGCCTCGCCGCGCGGCGCGGGCTGGAGGTTGTCGTTCTGGAGGAAGAGCTGCGCAAGGATCCGGCGGCGCGGAAGGCCGCGATGGATTCTTCGGACGTGACGTTCCTTTGCCTGCCCGACGCCGCCGCCGTCGAGGCGGCGGACATGTGCGGAAACCCTTCAACCGTCATAATCGACACGTCCACCGCGCATCGCGTCGCTCCGGGCTGGGAATACGGCTTTCCAGAGTTGCCGGGACGCCGCGGGCGCATCGCGAAATCGAAGAGGATAGCCAATCCCGGCTGCCACGCAAGCGGGTTCGTCGCTCTTGTGGAACCTCTGGTCTCCGCGGGAATAGTTCCGTCCGGCGCAATCCTCGGGGCGTTTTCGCTTACTGGATATTCCGGCGGCGGGAAGAAGATGATAGCGGACTACGAGGAGGCCGGAGACGAGCTGCACAAGGGCGGCCGCCAGTACGCGCTCGGTCAGTCCCACAAGCATCTGCCCGAAATGAAAGCGGTTTGCGGACTCGAGAACGCCCCCGTTTTCTGTCCCGTCGTGGTTCCCCACTACAGCGGGATGGAGACGACGGTGTTGCTGCCGGCGGGGCTTGCCGCCGGCGGGCTCGAGGCCGTGCGCGAATGCTACCGGTCGCGCTACGGCGGTTCCGCAAACGGCGTGGTGCGCTATGTCGCGGAAGCTCCGGCCGGCGGTTTTGTTTCGTCGGCCGCAATGGCGGGCAGCGACGCCATGACCGTTTCCGCTTTCGGCAACGATGAAAGAATCGTGCTCGTCGCGGTGTTCGACAATCTCGGAAAGGGCGCTTCCGGCGCGGCGATACAAAACATGAATATCGCGCTCGGTCTGCCGGAGACGGAGGGGCTCGAGCTCGGGGGAGCGAAAGAATAATGATATTCGCAAAACCGGCTTTCGCGGCAATGG
>JAFNRY010000144.1 GCA_017385345.1 Kiritimatiellia bacterium | reverse complement strand
GTCCGGATACATTAGTTTGAGTTCGCGGTAGATGAAGTCCGCGTCCACGATGCGGTCTTCATCAAGCGCTTTTTTGTAGATTGCTTCGAGCCGCGAAACGGTGTTGGAGCGCAGAAGCGCGGAAACCGCCTCGGCGGCCGAGCCCCATTCGCGGCGCGCCTTGAGGAGCGCGCGCGTTTCCGCCGGCATGGCCGGATCGTCGTCATCCGGGAGCGCGGCGGCTTTTTCGCTTTTCAGGTCGTCGCCGGTGCCGTACACGGCCAGATCCTTTATGGTCTTTTCCGGCTTGAGCGCGGCTTCCCTTTCGTCGAGTTCGCGTTTGAAATCCGCGAGCTCCCTTTCGAGCGTTTCGAGATCCAGCCGCCGGAGTTCGAGAAGTTTCGCCTCTGCGATCGCCTTTTCGCTTTTGAGTTTTTCTCTCGCGAGCGAATCGGCGGCGTTCTGCGCTTTCGAGGCTTCCGCGGCGGCTTCGGCCGCCGCCTTGTCGCGCGCAGCCTTCGCGGATTCCTTTGCGGCGAGTGCCGCCGCGCGCTCGTCTGCCGCTTTGGCCGCTTCTGCCTGCGCGCGTTCGCGGTCGATAGCGGCCTTCTCCTTCTCCGCTTCGGAGCGCGCCAGATCGGCGGCGGCCTTTTCGGCGTCGGCGCGGGCCTTTTCGGCGTCGGCCTGCGCCGCGAGTCTTTTTTCAGTTGCGATTTTCTCCTCCGCCGCTTTCGCCGAGGCCTGCGACGCCGCCGTCGCCGCTTCGCTGCGCGCTTTGCGCTCCGCCGCCAGTGCCGCAGCCTCTTCGCTCTCCGCGCGGTTCGCCTCGGCGCGGGCTATAGAGTCCTTTCCGTTGATCCAGACCACGGCGGACGCCGCGCCGGCGATAAGCCCGGCGCCGAGAACGGTCATCGCAATCCATTTCGGCATTTCACACCTCCCGGCGCTCTTCGTCGCGCCTCATGGCTTTGAGCTTGAGAGATTCTCGCTTGTCGTGCTGCGCCTTGCCGCGACACACCCCGACCGATACTTTCACGCGCCCGCCTTTGAGATACAGCTTGAGCGGCACGAGCGTCAGCCCCTTGGCTTCGCTTTTCATGCGCAGTTCGCGTACTTCCCGCGCATGGACCAAAAGTTTGCGCATGCTCTTTGGATCGTGGTTGAAGCGGTTTCCGAAACTGTACGCCGCGATGTCGGCGCCGACGAGCCACAGCTCGCCGCCGAGCACCGCCGCATAGGCGCCCGAGAGGGACGTTCCCCCGCACCGCACGCTCTTCACCTCGGTTCCGCGAAGCACGATGCCGCACTCTACGGTTTCGAGCACCGCGTAATCGTGCCGCGCCTTGCGGTTTTCGCAAAAGACCGGGTTGAATGGTTTCTTCTTTTCCGCCACTGCCGCCTGTCTGTCCGGTGGACGCCGCCGCCGTCAGTCCGCAAAAAGAGTGTTGACGCTCGCGCGCTTCTGGTTCCACTTGCTTTTCGCCTCGTCCGCCTTGGCTATCGAGTCGAAATCTATCTCCGCGACCAGTTTGCCTTCGGCGACTTCGCGCAGCGCGATGTCGCACTTGTCCTCGTCGAGCGATTCAAGTTTCACGAGAGGTTTCGCGCCGTCTATCAGCTCGCGTTCGCGCTTCGATATGAGGTTCACCAGCACTGGCGCGGAAGGGATCTTCTCGTGCGCTTTCTTCAGAAGTTCGTTGTTCATCTCGCTTTGTCCAATTTGCGTTTCTTGTGTTTCGTTCTGGTATTATATCAAAAAAGCGGCGAGACGGCATAATAGCGAAACGCCTCATTGCGCAGCGAGGGCGTAGTTTCGGCCCGCGCCGCGACGGGCGGCATATGGTATAATTCCAAGCGTGAAAAGACGCGTTCTCTTCTGGGGAAGATTCGACCATGGCTATTCGCGCAATCGCGTGAATATCGCGCTGTTTCGCCGGCTTGGCTGGGAGGTTGACTTTTTCGACGTCAAGGTGTCGCCGCGTTTCGGCGACGTCGAGGCATTTCTGCGCGGGCTGTGGCGCAGGCCGGCTCCCGATCTGGTGTGGGTGCCGGTGTGCCGGCAGCGCGACGTGCTCGCCGCCTGCAGATGGGCGCGCGCTCGCGGAACGAAGATCCTTTTCGATCCGATGATATCCGCCTGGGACAAAAAAGTGCTCGAACAGGGCAAGTGGACGGCCGGTTCCTGCCGCGCCCGCCGGCTGCACGAGCGCGAACGCGAGATGATGAACGCGCCCGACTTCGTCACGTGGGACACCTCGTGCCACGTCGATTTCTGCGAGAGGGAATTCGCGGTTCCGCGTTCGAAGATGGCGGTGTTGTTCACGGGCACCGACGAGGCGGTGTTCAAACCGGAGGAGCGCAATTCGTCTCCGCGCCGCTCCGGCGTATTCACCGTTCTCTACCACGGCGCGTACATTCCGCTCCACGGGACGGAATACATTATCGAGGCGGCGAGAATGTCGCAGGATCTGCCGATCCGCTGGAATTTTCTCGGCTGGGGCGCGTACCGCGCGGCGACCGAGGCGAAAGCGAAAGGGCTTTCAAACGTGACATTTCTGGAAAAGGTGCCGTACGAGAAGGTTCCGGAGGCGATATACGCGGCGGATGTGGTTCTCGGCGTTTTCGGGACCACCGAGAAGGCGTCGCGCGTGATAGGCAACAAGGTTTTCGAGGCCATGGGGTGCGCCCGTCCCGTTGTGAACGAGTTCTGCGCGGGCTACCCGCCGGAAGCCAAGGGGTGCGGCGCGGTGAAGTTCGTGCCGCCCGGCGATCCGGCGGCCATATTGCGCGCGGTCGAGGAATACCGCGCCGACGCCATGCGCGGCGTTCGGCACGACGCCGAAGCCTACGCTTTCTTCAAAGAGCATCTTTCGATGGACGTGGTTCGCCGCCAGCTTGAGGCGGTTCTCGAAAGGATGGGGCTCGGATGAAAAGGCGGCCGAGGATTCTGTTCGCCGGAAACTTCCTCGAACGCCACTGGGGGGCCGGGCGCACCGGAATAGACATGCGTCTCGCCGCCGGCGCGACGCGTCTCGGCTGGCCGTCGCTCGCTTTTTCCGAACGCGATGTAGCGCGCTTTCTCGCGCCGTTCGGCTTCATGCGGGGCGCAGGCGCCCGAATGATGAATTCGCGTCTTGCCAAGACCGCCCGAAACTGGCGGCCGGACGTCGTCTTCATAAGCCATTGCGACTACGTCGAAAACAGCACCCTCGACCAGATCCGCGCTTCGCTTCCCGAAGTCCGGATCGTCCACATAAACTGCGACCCGGTCGCGACGGACCACTGCCAGGCGCAGATCCGCCGCCGCATGCATTCCTGCGACGCCATATTCACGACTACCGCGGGCG
>JAFNRY010000143.1 GCA_017385345.1 Kiritimatiellia bacterium | reverse complement strand
GCCGGCGTTCATGGCCACGGTGCCCTGGAACGTGGCGCTGCCACCTGTCGCTCTCACGCTGCCGCTTCCGCCGTTGACAGCCACCGCGCCCTGCACGGTTCCGCCGTCGCGCGCGGTCAGCGTCGAATAATTGTTCACGAATATGCTCTTGCCGCCGAAGTTGGCGTTCACCGTGCCGCCGCAGACGTCGAGCGTTCCGCGTCCGTTGTTGAAGCCGACGTGGATGGAATCTTTCACCGTCAGCGTTCCGCCCGGGACCGACACGGAACCGGTGCCGGAGCCGCCGTGGCCTATCGACATCCAGTAGTTTACCGTGGTTCCGCCAAGGCTGTTGGTGAAAGCGCCGACGCCGCCGTTGCCCACCGGCATCGTGCCGGAGACGGCGAGGTCGCCCGCGCCCGCCTTTTCCACCGGATGCCCCGTTACGTCGAAGTCGGCGAACGCGGCGGCGTTTCCGGAAGCGACATCGAGATGCAGCTCGCCCGCGCCAGTGAACTTCGCGCCCGCGCCGTCCGCGAGCGACGGAAGATAAAGCTTGAAGCCGTTGAGGTTCACGCTGCCGGAGGCGATGGACGGCGTGACCGGAAAACCGCGCCAGTCGCAGTCCGCCGCGAGCGTGCACGCGCCGATGGCGATCGACTCCGCCTTGAAACCGGAGCCGGCCGGAGCCTGGAGATTCAGCGCGTCGCCTGAAATCGTGACGGCGGTCACGGCCGCCGGAAGAACGCCGGGCATCTTGAAGCCGTCCGCGCCGTAGCAATCCCAGTTCGCAGGATCGGAGACGCTGCCGCTGCCGATCCACGAAGCGGTGGACGGTACGGTCGATTTGCGCGTGACGGCGATCGTGTTCCCGTTTACCGCAACGTTGAAGCTCTCCGCGTCCGCATCGATATAATCGGCAATGGACGTGCCGGCGGGCAGGACGAACGATCCGGCGGCGAAGGTCGCGGTCTCGGTGAAACGGAGTTTGGATCCTTCGCCAAGCGTGACCGCGCCAGCGGTCGCGAAGTCGGAGGTCACGGGGAACGTCGCGCCGGGAGCGAGACCGAAGCCGGCGGCGCCGACGACGGTGGACGGCGCGGCGACGTCCGGGCCCATGAACACGTTGGCCGTCAGCTGGTCGTCGCTCAACACTCCGTTCCAGACGCGTATCTCGTCGTACGTCGCGTTTGCGTCCCGGCTGTAGCTTCCGAGGTAATTCTGGTTTTTCGCAATGGCAAGGCTGAACGAGGGCGTCTTCGCAACGATGTCTGCAAGCGTCCATCCAGTGACAGTCTGCGTCCCGGACGCCTCGACCGCGCCCGTCTCGGCGTTGCGGCGCGACCACGCGACGACAGTGTCGCTTCCGGACTTCTTGAACGTGAACGAGAAATGGTACATCGTACCGACGACGGGCTGCAATATCTGCTGCTCCTCCAGCACGCGGACGCCGGCCTTTCTCGCCACGAGCAGGTCGTCCGCGGTGTTCTGCTGGTTGAAGTAATACGTTATGGCGTCCGTCACCTGCGAGCCGGTCTGGTTGTATGCATTGTTCGGATTGCCGTATTCGAACATGACGCCGGAATACCTGTTGACGTCGTACCTCGCCCAAAGCTCTATGGTTGCGTCGTCCTGTATGGCGAAACTGCCAAGGTCCATCGAACCGCCGCCCCAGCCGTTGCTCACAAACTTCAGCTTGCCGGACTCGATTTCAAGCGGCCCGGTATTGTTGCCGCCCACCGTGCCCCAGCGCGCCTGCGGCGCGACGCCGCCCACCGTGTCGCGGAGAGCGAGGTTGTGATCTTTCGGAAAGTCGTCCGCATTAAAGCTCCAGCGATGCGCGAGCGAGTCGGGAAGCATCTCGATCTTGTCCGGACCGTTCTTGGCGTTGAGCTTGAGCTGATCGACGGAAAGTGCCTTGTTCCACACGCGCACTTCGTCATAACTCGCGTTTGCGTCGGGACGAAACTCTTTCGACACGCCCAAACCGAAATCTGGATTGGCATCGTATGCTCCGGCGAGAGTCCAATTGGACAGCGTGGTAGAGAACGAAACCTGCATCGCTCCCGTTTCTGCGTCGCGCCGCGCACATTCGAGGATTGTATTCGATCCGGAAGTCTTGAACGTAAACGAGAAGTGATATTGTTTGCCGTCCTCGATGGGATTCGCCGCAGTAATTATCGCACCGACCTGGCCAAGAGCTGTCCCATGTCCGTAGAGAAAGTCATTTTGCGCGCCGTATGCCGCACCCGGAGACCACATATACGATATGCCGTAAGTACGAGAACCTCCACTGCCCCAGTTGCCGTTCGCATATTCAAACATGTGCGCCCATTCCACCAGCCGGTCGCGACTCGCCCAAATTTCGATTGTCGCCTCGTCTCCGTTTCCAAGAAGTTGTTTGCCAAGATGGATCGAACCCTGTCCGTAGCCTGAACCGGAGAGTTTCAACTTGCCATCTACACATTTGCGATTGGAGGCATCTCCCCACGACCCGCCGCCCAGTGCGACGATATCCTTGCCGGTTATGGAATCCGTGTAATCGTAATCGCTATTGTTGAACGACCACCTGTGCGCAAGCGAAGCCGGCAGGGCGGACAACTGCATCGTCGTGAACAACATGGCAAACGAAACCGCATATGCCGATATGATAGTCTTTTTCATTTCATTGCTCCTTCAGATATGACAGCGCAACCGGCGCAAAACGCGGCGTCCCCGCATCCTGCCAGTCTGCCGTACCCCCAGCCTCCAATACCTATGCTACTAAACGGCCATTTATTTGGCAAATATTTTTTGACCTGCCGAACCGAGCCGGCGGCGCACCGGTTCGCCCGGGCGTCCGGGGCAAACCGATATGCTATAATGCGCGGCATGCTGGAAAAAGACGCAAATCCTCCACTCGGCGACGGCGGCGACGCGACGGCGCGGGAGTTGCTGGCAAAGGCGATGGAACGCCCGCGCGCGCTATCGACGCGCGAACTTGCGACATTGCTGCGCATGCCCGATCCAAAGCCGCTCTTCGAGGCGGCCCGCTCGCTGCGCCGCAGCGTCGTCGGCGGCGGCGTGGCCCTGCGCGGACTTGTGGAAATCTCCAACATCTGCGAAAAGAACTGCTACTACTGCGGAATACGGCGCGACAACCGCAATCCAAAGCGGTATTCGATGGACGCCGGCGAAATACTGGCGGCGGCCGGATGGGCGCACGAAGCCGGCTACGGCAGCATCGTGATACAGGGCGGAGAGCGGCGGGGCGAGGCGTGGACAGGATTCATCGAAGGAATCCTGCGCGAAATACACACGGCGTTCGGCGACAAGCTCGGCGTCACGATCAGTCTCGGCGAACAGACCGAAGAGACGTACGCGCGCTGGCTGGAAGCCGGGGCGCATAGATATCTGCTCCGCATAGAAACGTCCAATCAGTCCCTGTATGCAAAACTGCACCCCGGAGACCATTCGTGGGAAAAGCGGCTGAACTGCCTGCGGACGCTGAAGCGCCTCGGATACCAGACCGGAAGCGGCGTCATGTGCGCCCTGCCGGGCCAGACGATCGAGGATCTGGCGGAAGACATCGCGTTCTTCGCGGCCGAAGACCTCGACATGATCGGAATGGGTCCGTACATACCCCACGCCGAAACGCCGATGGCCGGATGGAGCGGCGCGGGCGAGCTTGGCGCGGCCCGGAGGCTCGATCTCGGGCTCAGGATGATCGCCGCGACGCGGCTTCATCTGCACGACGTGAATATTGCGGCGGCGACCGCGCTCCAAGCGCTTGCGCCGGACGGCCGCGAACGCGGCGTTCTCGCAGGCGCAAACGTGATCATGCCAAATGTCACGCCCCGCAGATACAGGGCGGAATACGATCTCTACGAGGGAAAGCCGTGCCTCGGGGAGGAAGCGGCGCAATGCCGCGGTTGCCTCGAGCGCAGACTCGCCGGAATAGGCGAGAAAATACTGTGGAACCGCCGCAACGACCCGCTGCACGCGCGCTGCAGCCGGTAGCGCCGCCCGCCGCCGCGAACGGAAACTACGGTTTGCGGGCGGCCACGAGCCAGTGCGGCATCGGCGGCGGAGCCGCCCGCGTCTCGCCCGGCTCGAACCCGGCACCGCGCATCCACTCCTTCAACTCCGCGTCCGAAAAAACCCAGCCGTCATCCGCGGTAAGAGCCATGTTCAGGGCGAAAAGCGCGGAAAAAGGCGGATTGGTCCGTGTCGAATCCGTCATCATATCGAGGACGAACAGCGTTCCTCCCGGCTTGAGAGCGGCCGCGGCGTTGGCGAGAATGGTCTTTATGGAAGCCGGCGACTCTTGGTGCAGCGCGCCGAAAATTGTCGCGTAATCGAATTCGCCGGCCGCGGCGGGCGATTCGCGATAGTCGCCGGCGACGCACTCTATCCTTCCGGCCAGCCCCGCCTCGGCGACCTTTTCCTTGGCGAAAGCGCTGATCGGCGCGAGATCGAGCGTCGCGACCAACAGGCCGGGGTTCGCGCGGCAGGCGAGAATCGCGTAGGCGGCGGGACCGCCGGCAAGATCGAGAAGCCTGCCTTCAAGCCGGCCGAGCATCGGAACCACGCCGCGTCCGATGCCCATGGCGCGCGAAAACATGGATTCCGCGAAAACACGCGTGCGCGACGCATCTCCGCCGAGATGGAGGGACGGCTTCTCCACGGGACGTCCGGTGACGACGAACTGCGAGAGACGGCCCCAGGCGGGATACACGTCGCGATTGTAGCGTATGGCGCCCGTCAAGTCGACCGGCGCCCCTGGCAGGAGCGCGAGCCGGCCGGCCGCCGTGTTGGAATATGCGCCGGACGCGTCTTTTTCGAGAAGCCCCAGCGCGACGCACGCATCGGCGAGAAGACGCTCGCCTTTGCCGGCGCCGATCGCGGCGCCAGACTCCACTTTTTCAAAAAGGCCGGAATCTATC
>JAFNRY010000142.1 GCA_017385345.1 Kiritimatiellia bacterium | reverse complement strand
GAGGACGTAAAGGAGGGATTTGGATGGCCGAAATCGGGCAAGGAATGATCTTTCCAGGATTTATCGACGTGCATGTGCATTTTCGCGACCCGGGAATGGTTTGCGCGGAAGATACGGAGAGCGGCCTTGCCGCGGCGAAAGCCGGCGGCATCGCCGCGGTCGTGACAATGCCGAATACTGTCCCCGCATGCGATTCTTCCGAAGCGCTCCGGCGGCAGTACGATATTTCATCCGGGTTTGCCGAGCGTCTGAAGTTGCATGGTGGCGGTCCCGCGCCAGTGTTGCTTGCCGCGGCGTGCATAACCAGAAACAGAGAAGGGCGTAAAGTTTCCGATCTTGAAGCGCTTGCTGAGTCTGGTGCGGCTTTTTTTACAGATGACGGGAACTATGTTTCCGACGATAAAATAATGGAAGAGGCCATGTATCGTGCTGCAAAGCTCGGAATGTGCGTATGCCAGCATGCGCTCGATCCGCGCTTGGCCGCCGGCGGAGTGATGCGAGATTGTGCATTTGCGCGCGGAAACGCTCTTCCAACCGTGCCGGTTGCTGCTGAAACAGAGGCGATACGGCGCGATTTGTTGTTGTGCCGCAATACTGGATGCCGGCTTCATATCCAGCATATATCCACTGCGGCGGGCGTTGAGCTGGTCCGCGACGCTCAAAAGGAAGGATTGCCTGTCACGGCAGAGGCGACTCCGCACCACCTTGTGTTATCATGCGAAGACATTGTGGCGGACGATGCAAACTGGAAGATGTCTCCACCGCTCGGAAACAGGGAGGATCGCGCCGAACTTCGCAGGGCTGTGAGAGATGGAGTTCTGATGTTTGCAACAGATCACGCGCCGCACCCTCTGGAGAAGAAAAATACCGGTTTCCTTCGTTCCGCCAACGGTATCATCGGTCTTGAAACCGCTGTCGCTCTTACTTGGCTCGCCATGGTTGAAGAAGAAGGCATGTCGCCAGAGTCGTGGGCCGAGGCGTGGTGGAAGCTGCCCCGCGCCATTCTTTCCCGATCCGCTCTTTCGGCTGTCGAATGTCTTCCCCGGACCAAGGTTTCGGGCGAATCGTGGCGCGTCGATCCGGAGCGGTTCGTTTCGAGGTCGCGCAACATGCCGTATTCAGGCATGGAATTGCCCGTCAAGGCGTCCTTGGAGGTGCGATAATGGATATGTCGGTATTTGATAAAGCGGCTGCGAGCCTGCCGGATGCGTGTTTCGAGAAACCGGTTGACGCCGGCATTGTCCTTGGAAGCGGATGGAGCGGAGCATTGACGGCGGACGAAACGGTTTTGCGCGTCCAGTACGCCGACGTTCCCGGTTTGGGAGCCGCGGGCGTGGCCGGCCACGCAGGCGAGTTCGTTCTTTTCAACAGATGCGGCAGACGCATCGCCGCCTGGTGCGGGCGCCGCCACTATTACGAAGGTTGCGGATGGGAAAGCGTAGTCATGCCGATAGAACTTCTCAGACGCATGGGGTGCAGAAGGGTTTTGCTGACTAACGCCTCCGGCGGCATCAATCCGGCATTGCGCCCCGGGGATTTTGTCATAATCCGCGACCACATAAACACTGCGGGCTGCAACCCTCTCGAAGGAGCCCACCAGCCCGAATGGGGCGAGCGTTTTCCGGATATGACAGAAGTCTATCGCCGCCATTTTGCGGAGCGACTCCATGCTTGCGCGAATCGTGCGCTGATACGCGCAATGGATGGCGTCTATGCATGGACGCCCGGCCCGTGTTACGAGACTCCGGCAGAAGTGCAGGCCTACAAATCCTGGGGGGCGGATGTTGTGGGAATGTCAACCGTTCCTGAAGCGGTGTTTGCAAAAGCCTGCGGCATGGACGTCGCGGGTCTTTCGCTTGTCGCGAACCTTGCGGCCGGCATAGCGCGGTCGCCGTTGAAACACGAAGATGTCATTGCGGCGTCAAAGGCGGCCCGGCCGGCGATGGCGGCATTCGTCGATTGTTTCGCCGTCATGACGTAGTCCGTACTGAATGATTTGGAACGATGCGATAGATTTTTTCATTTTCACTCTCCGCTACGAGCGGGAGATGTCGGAGAATACATGTGCCGCCTATGAGCGCGACATGGAGGCTTTTGCGTCATTCATGGAAGGGAGCGGCATAGGCTCCCCCTCTGGCGCGACGCGAGAATCGATCGACGCCTTCCTGTCCGCCGAGCGGTCGCGGCAAATGGCTTCATCGACACGCGCCAGACGGCTTGCAGCGGTTCGCGAGTTTTTCCGGTGTCTTGCGGAACGCGGCAAAATAGGACAGGATCCGACAGAACTTGTAGATTCCCCCAAGCGCGATGTTGCGCTGCCGCGCATCCTTTCCGAAGAAGAGATTGCGGCGATGCTTGATACGATAGCCGGGGACGCTCCGCGCGATTTGCGGGACAGAGCTCTTCTCGAAACCATGTACGGTTGCGGATTGCGCGTTTCCGAGGCGTGCGCGCTGAAAATAGATGATGTAATATCGGAAGGGGAGCTGTTGCGCGTCAGCGGGAAGGGAAGTAAAGAGCGAGTCGTGCCGATTGGCGGAGGAGCCGGTCGCGCGCTCGAGCGGTACATGGCAGCAGCCAGGCCTTTTTATGCAAAAGGAGATTTGTCGATTGAAGAGATTTTTCTGACACGGCTCGGCCGCCCATTTACGAGACAGGGTGTATTCAAAATCGTTTTGGAACGCGCAGAAGCCGCAGGCATCTCGCGCACGCGCATATCCCCCCACGTTCTGCGCCACTGTTTTGCTTCGCACATGCTTCAGCATGGCGCCGACATAAGGGCGATTCAGGAAATGCTGGGACATGCCGACATCGGCACGACGCAAATATACACACATGTCGATGCGGCGCGGTTCGGCGAAATCCACAGAAGATTCCATCCCAGAGCGTAACGATCGATTTCGTCGCCATTTTCAGGAGCGACGTCGCTATCAAAAAACATCCGCTATGTTATTGCGGATTGTCCGTGCCTGGCAGATTCCGGTCATTTTGAATCATCCCGGCTCTAATACAAAAAAGCGGGCGGTCGTTTCGACCGCCCGTCAACCTACCTTCAGGAAAGAAAAATGTCTGCTTTAGAATGCAAGACCGAGTGCGATGCCGCCGTAGAAATTCCACGAATGGTCGCAACCTTTGCCCCATTCGGAATTATACGCACGCGCGGCGTCGCGCATGTTGCCGTCGAACCAATAGTCGCTGAATGCGATGTAGCCCGAAAGGGAGAGATTTTCGCAGATGTTCCAAGTCAATTCGCCCTTGATGGTCGTATCCATCAGGCCGGTGTGGTGGAATCCTTCGGATGTCTCGGCAAAGTAACCGTGGGTGCGGTTTGAATTTCCGAAACCCTGACCGACGGACGGGCAGAACGAAAGAACCGGATCTTCGCTTTCTTCTTCGCCGTCGATCAGCGCGAACGTATGGCCGAGTTCGAGATTGATGTACATGCCGTCGTCAGCCATTAAATCGCGTTCGATGCCGAGCGTCGGTTCGAGCCAATGGCCGCCGAGCGACAGTTCGAGGTTGACATAGGACGTGTCGTCCATGCTGCCGTGGTAGCGAGGAATGTATTCGTAGATGTAGTTGAGATCCACGCCAAGCGTACCGAGGTCTTCGCCGAGGTCGAATTCGTGGGCCAGGCCGGCTATGGAGTCGAGTGTCGTGTACTGACCGGCCCTGTTGCCGTATCCGCCGCGCTTGCCGTTGCCCTTTGTCATGTCAAAAATGCTTTCGACTCCGAAATACACCCAGTCGAAAAACGTCACTTGCGCGGACGGCGTGAGAATAGGATCCTTTCCGTCGATCACGCCGTACGTCATGTAGCGCGAATCGAACGAGAGGCCAAACTCGACAGAGACGACAGGAGTCTCTTCTTCTTGATCCATGCCCTCGGGGGCTTTGATTTCATCGGCGAGCGCCGCTCCGCATGCGGCAGCAGCTGCAAACGCCAGGCACAGTTTGTTCATCTTGTCTTTTCTCCTTGTTTTTTCGCCTTCGGCCGTTGCGGAAGATGCTTCCGCCGCTACCGAAAACAGGAAAAGTTTACTATATCTAACTCATAGTGTCAAGCAGAAATCGCATCCATGTCGGTCGCCATGGTTTGTCGCAATCTACAGAACTCTATAAAGGCGTGGGGGCCTCCGCGATCAGCGAGCCGCAACTGGATCGAGGGAGACGGAATCGAGATCTTCCTCTTCCTTCTTTGCGTCCTGCAGGCGCTTCGCCCATTTGAGGATTTCCGCTACGGGTTCAAGGAACTCCTCAGGTATGAATTTTTCTATATGAGCTCCGGCGTAGAGGGCGCGCGCGAGAGGGGCGTCCTCCATAATCGGTATTCCTTCCGCGAGCGCGGCTTCGCGGATCGCTTTTGCCGTGAGGCCGACTCCGATCGCCACTACGCTCGGCAGGGGGGCCTCTTCGCGCCTGTATCGAACTCCGATAGCGAGGCGAGTCGGGTTGGTTATCACCACGTTCGCCTTTTTGGCGGCTTTCGCGGGGTCAGGGCCGTTCAGTATTTCATCGCGGAATTGGCGCTGGGCCTGTTTGATCTCGGCCGAGCCTTCCATTTCCTTGTATTCGCGCTTCACCTCGTCTTTTGTCATCATCATCTGTTTGGTGAAGTTCCGTCCCTGAAACAGACGGTCGACTATTGCTATGACAATGTACCCGAAAGCGGTATAGACGGCGAGGCGCTTGAGCATGAGTTTCAGACACGGAAAAATGTCGTCGATCGTGCCGTAGCACATTGTCAGCAGTTCAGGTACGCTCGCCCAGATGATTTTATAGAGTAGATAGCCAAGAAAAGAAACTTTGACGACGTTCTTGAAAAATTCGAAAAAGTTTTTCGCGCAGAAGATCTTTTTCGCGCCTTCGACGGGGCTGAGTTTCTCGAGTTTCGGGATTATCGGCTCGAAGGTGAAAAGGAAGCCGATCTGCGCGGTGTTGGCCGCGATGGCGATTACGGCGGCGACGAGGACGAAAATGAATGAATGTTTGCAGATGATGATCGCGGTCGCACCGATGGCGGGGAGCGTCGCCTCGAAGGGGTCTCCGGCGAGTCTGGATCCAGTGAACGAGAGCAGTTCGGATGTATCATCGACGAGCGCTATGCCCATCCATGCGAGCAGAGCGAAGAGTACAATGAGTATGGCTGTCGAAACGATGTCCTTGGACGAACACACCTGGCCCTTTTGCCGCGCGTCGCGCAGCTTTTTGGGCGTCGGCATTTCTGTTTTTTCTCCGCTCGATTCCGCCATGTCAGCCCGCCTATCCGCCCGATAGTAGCCGGCGCACGGGATTGAGAATCGCCGCATCGCCGGTGTACATGAGCATGTCGAGAATGAAAGGGATGTAGACGATCAGCATTGCCACGCCGAGCGCGGATTTCACCGGCATCGACAGGAAAAACACGTTCAACTGCGGAGCCGTGCGGTTTACCAGTCCGAGTCCGAGAGTGGCGAGGAACATGACAATTATGATCGGCGCCGCGATAACCACGGTTGAACGCAACATTCCGTCGACGGATCCCAGGATTTGCAGCGGCGCGTCCGGGGCGAACGACGGGGCCGGCCCGAACACCGGCCACAGAGCGTAGCTTTTGTAGAGTGCGGCGAGCATGAGCAGCACCGCTCCTGACGTGAAGAATATCGTTGAAACGATCTGCGTGAAAAAGATGCCGGTGGTAGAGACCTGCGCTCCCGAAAGAGGCGAGTACACTTCGCCCATCGTGGCGCCGCGCTGGTTGTCAATGAAGTTACCGACATTTTCCACTATCCAGAACGGGACGGCGGCGAAGAATCCGATGAAAAAGCCTATAAGCGCTTCCCGGAAGGCGGCGAGGCCGAACATCCACCATAGCGGTTCGCCCGGCGGCATGTGTTCGTGGATTGCGGGAACGGCGAGAAATGCGAAAGCAAAAACCGCGGCGCGCCGCGCGACTCCGGGTATCATGGAGTCGGACAGCGCGGGACATACGGCGAACGCGCCGCCGGTCCGCGCCATCGCCAGCACAGCGGCCAGCACCCATCTGTGGAATTCGACGTAGGGCATCCAGACGTCACCTTAAAAGAGCGAAATGCGAGAAGATGTCTTGCGTGTAGAGGAGAAGAGACGATCCCATCCACGAGGCGCAGGCGAGGAGCGTGAGGGATATGGCGATAAGTTTCACGGCGAACCCGAGAGTCTGCTCCTGGATCTGTGTAAGAGCCTGAAGCAGGGATACGATTATGCCGATGACCGTAGCAACGACGATAGGTATGAGAGAAAGGCGCAACACCAGCACAAGGCACATTTGCGCGTAATCGAGTATTTGTGCGTGGCTCACAGCATATACCCCCTTACCAAGCCCTGGATCAGAAGCGTCCAGCCGTTGACCATGACGAACAGCAGAAGCTTGAACGGAAGTGAGATTGTCACGGGCGAAACCATCATCATGCCCATCGCCAGCAGTATGTTCGAGACGATTATGTCGATTGCGATGAACGGCAGATACACGAGGAATCCGATTTGAAATGCTTTTGTCAGTTCGGATACGCAGAAGGACGGCAAAAGAATGTAGAAACTTTCCGGATTCACTTTGGCGGGTTCCCCGTCCTTGCCCCAAAGCGTTTCGGCGGTGGCAGTGAAGAAGGCGCGCTCCCGCGGCGAGGTGCGTTCGGAGAGAAACCTGCGGAACGGTTCGGCTGCCTTGGCGGCGGCGTCGGAGTCAAGCCTGGATTCGGCGGTAGGCACTGTCAATGCCGCCGCGACTGCTGGCGTTTGCGCCGTGTTTTTGTAGTACTCTTCCTTTGCTATTTTCCACGATTCCTCCGCCACGGGAGCCATGATGTAGAACGAGAGAATCATGGCGAGGGCGTTTACAACCATGTTCGGCGGTATGGATTGAATGCCGAGAGCGTTTCTTATGAGCGAAATGACAACTACGATTTTCAGGTAGGATGTCGCAATCATCGCCACGAACGGCAGCAGGGACAATCCAACGAGAAGTATGATAAGTGAAAATGGATCTGTCTGAAACATGGCGCAGGCCCTCGTTCAGGGATTTGAAACAATCGTTTCCACCGCGAAAGCCGGGTGGTTGCCTATT
>JAFNRY010000141.1 GCA_017385345.1 Kiritimatiellia bacterium | reverse complement strand
TGCTTAAATCCAACACAGATCCAGCTTCATGGGATGCTACATACGCATCGTCCACATCAAATTCTACTTGCATATCATAAGCTAATTTTTGACCTTTTTCTTTCTTAGTCTCTACTTCATCAACTCCGATTACAGCAGCTTGCCGCCGATGCATTCAAATCGGCCGGCGTTTTCGAAAGTCTCCGCAAAAAAATAGACGAAGGCTGGTTCGAAGAATTTCTCCGGAAGGCGTTCATCGACAATGCGGGGCGTGCCAGCGTAACGCTCATGCCGGATTCAGGGCTTGCGGCGCGCAGAGAAAAGGAAGAGCGGGAGTCGCTCGCCGCCGTCGAAGCGGAATGGTCGGACGCGGATCGCGAATCATTCGCCAGGGATAGCGCCGAACTGAAAGCTTTTCAGGAAAATCCCGATCCGCCCGAGGCGGCGGCGAAGCTGCCGAAGTTGAAGATTTCAGACATACCCGAAGAGGGGCCTGCGCCCCAATATGAAAAAATGGTGTCAAATCGAGGCGCCGAAACGTATCGTGTCAAAACCGGCGCCAGCGGCATAGTGTATGTTTCACTGTTTTTTCCCCTCGATGGATTGGATCGCGACCAGCTTGCCGAGGCGTCGTTTGGCGCCGATCTCTATGGCGAACTTGATACGCGAGACAGGCCGGTAGCTGAATTGAAGAATGCAATCGACGCCGAACTTGGCAGGTTTTCCGTTTCTACGGGAGCATACGGTTCCAAGGGCGGCGACGGCAGGCCGGGGCGCGGCCGGGCATATCTTGTCGCGAGGGCGGCGGCGCTTGAGTCCCGCGCAGACGGCATCGTCCCGCTTTTGAAAGAAATTCTCCGCAGGAGCGTGTTTGAAGATGCAGAGAAAGTGTCTGACCTTCTCACTCAACAGAGGAGGGCGCTTGAATTTTCGACCGGAGGAATGGGGGCGAAACGCTTTGCGACATTGCGTGCGCTGTCGTCGGTTTCGGAAAGCGGCGCGCTCATGGAATCCTTGGGCGGAATACACGCCTTGCGCAGATACCAGGCGCTCGACGACGCCTTTGAAAAGGACGGCGAAAAGACGTGCGCCAGAATTGGCGCTCTTATGTCAAGTATCATCGCACGCGGTGCGAAGTATATATTCGTTTCGAGCAATTCCGCAGATGCGCTGGTCGCGGAGGCGGCCGTCGCGTTCGAATATGCCGGAAACACGCCGTGCAGTCCATTTCCCGTATATCCCAAGGCCCGGGAAGGCTTTATCGGCACAGGAGAAGTGGCATCCGCTTCGAAGGCGGCATTTGCCGGATACGGCAGCGGCGCCGATTTCGTAGGCGCGCGCATTCTCACGCTCGATTGGCTCTGGCGCGAAATCCGCGTGCGCGGCGGCGCATACGGCGGATCTCTCGCAAAAGGGCCTTTTGGTTCCGTGCAGTATCTGTCGTGGAACGATCCGTCCGCCGCCCGCTCGCTCGACGTTTACGACAAATCCGGCGACGCCCTGCGCGTGGCTGCGGAGAAGGATTTTTCCAACTATGTCATTAGCGCAGTCGCTTCTACAGAACCGTATCTTTCGCCGTCGGCCGAGATCGAAGCGGCCGAGAATCTGGTGCTCACCGGCAGGACGTCGGCTGATGTGCAAAACATTCGCCGCGAAATGCTCGGAACGACACGGGAGCAGCTTTTAGGGTTTGCTGCAAGACTCGATGGTGTGTCGTCTAATGCTTCGGTTTGTGTCGTAGGGGGCAAATCCCAAGTGGAATCGTGCGGAAATTCGATCGATAAAGTCGAAAACATCTACGGTACGGCGGCTGATAAAGACGAAATGCAGGACGACAAACCGTGAACGGGAATTCGATTTCCGCCATGTCGCCCGTATGGCGGGCGACAATGGTTTTGCTGCGTTCGGCAGCAGTGTTGAAACTGTTCTCCGCAGGAATCTGCAGGATAAGACAACCTTTGCTGGATAGTTCAATCGACTACATGATGCTGTTGTCCGACATAAAGGTGCCTTCTTTTCTGCTGGCCTCGGCATCAACCGGAGATATCGCATGGCTGGCCG
>JAFNRY010000140.1 GCA_017385345.1 Kiritimatiellia bacterium | reverse complement strand
CATGTAGAGGATGCCGTCAACCGACACTACGATGTTGTCCTTGGTGATGCACTCCTGCGGCGGAACGTCTATCGCCTGCTCCTTGAGCGTGTGCCGGTAGGCGATCGTGTCGATGAACGGGACGAGTATGTGGAAACCGGCGTCGAGCGTTGTGCGGTATCTGCCGAGGCGTTCGACTATGTACGCGGTCTTCTGCGGCACTATGACGGCGGTCTTTGCGATCGCGACGAGCACCACGATCGCGACGAGCGCGAAGAACAGTATCGGGCCGTCGAGAGATATTGCGAGCATCATTTGCATTCCTCCACTTTCAGGGTCAGGTTGTTTCGTGAAATTATTTCGACCTGGGCGCCCGCGGGAACCGGGGCGTCGGCGACGGCGGACCATTCCGCGTCGCCGAGCATTACGCGTCCCTGGCCGGGCGGCGTTATGGCCTGCGTAACCGTGGCGCGGCGCCCGGCGAATCCGTCCGTCAGACTTTCGGCCCCGTTTTCGCTGTCGCCGGAAAATATGTTCTTGAGGAAGCGCCTCAAAAACGCGAGATAGAGAATGGAAAATGCCGAAAACGACGCCATCTGCCAAGCCGGCGAGAAGGCGTCGCCCGCGGCAAGCCCGATAAATCCCGTCGTCGCCGCGGCGAGTCCGAAGAAAAACGCAACGAAACCCGGCAGCACGATTTCGAAGAGCATCAGCCCGGCGCCGGCGTAAAGCCACAACCATCCGCTTTCCGTCAAACCGCCCATATTTTCCTACCTCGTCTTTCTTTTTATGTCTGTTATCTTCGCGCCCGGCGCCATTGCAAGTATGGCGTTTATCTTTGGATCGTCGAGTATGTCGGCGTTGGGCAACGGCCGCGACGCCGTCGCCTCCTGCGGCTTCGTCTCCGATGCAGGTTTCGCCTCCGCCGGCGTCTCTCGCGGCTTCGTCTCCGCCGCCGTCGCCGGCTGCGGCGCTTCCGCCGGTTTTCTCTCCACCCCACCATGCGCCCCGTCGCCGGTTCTCATCGCCCTAACGGCCCTCATCAATTCGTCTATGGTGGCCGTCGCGGCGATGCGCCCCGCGCGCAAAAGCGCCATCTCCACCTGCGTGCGCGGGCTCAGCGTCTGGCGGAGTTTCGCGTCCAGCCCCGCAAATTCGTCGCAGATGCGGAAAACCCTCCCGGGATCCGCCGACTTCGCCTGCCTGACGAGCGTCTCCAGCTGCTCCGGAGTCGTCTCCAGCGCCTTGCAGTCCGCGCCGGCCGCCTGCACGACGACGAGATTGCGGAAATGCACCAGCAATTCCGCCGCCAGCCGCCGCATGTCCTTCCCGGCGGAATCGAAAGTTTCGACCGTCGCGAGCATCGAGGCGGCGTCTCCGGCCAGCACCGCGTCCGCCAGCCCCTCGAGCGCCGAGCGCGAAACGAGCCCGAATACGCCCAGCACGTCGTTTTCGGTGATGTTCCCTCCGGTGAAGGCGGCCAGCTGGTCGAGCGTGGAGAGGGCGTCGCGCATGCCGCCTTCCGCCCCGCGCGCCACCGCGAGAAGCGCGTCCCGCTCCGCCTTTATCCCCTCCTTCGCGCATATCTTCTCGAGCCGCCCGACTATGTCGTTCGTCTGGATGCGCCGCAGGTCGAACCGCTGGCACCGCGACACTATCGTCGACAAAACCTTGTCCCCTTCCGTAGTGGCGAATACGAATCTTGCGAACGGCGGCGGCTCCTCGAGAGTCTTCAACAGCGCATTCCACGCCTGCGTCGTCAGCATGTGGCATTCATCGACGATGAATATCTTGTATTTCGACTTCGCCGGACGGAACAGTATGGTATCGACTATCGGCTTTACGTGCTCGACCTTGTTATGGGAGGCGGCGTCCAGCTCCACCACGTCAAGCGAACGGCCCGCCGCTATCTCCATGCAGTTTTCGCATTTTCCGCACGGCTCGACTCCGTCGGGGGAAAGACAGTTGACGGCCTTTGCAAATATGCGCGAGAGCGTCGTCTTGCCGATCCCGCGCGGACCTATGAAGAGATAGGCGTTCGCTATCCTGCCGCTCGAGAGCGCATTGCGCAAAGTGCGGACGACATGCTCCTGGCCAACCACGTCGTCGAACGTCATCGGCCTGTACTTCAAAGGCAGCGCTACGTGTCTGTTCCCGTCCATTCCGCCGCTATTATAGCACACCCCGGACCGTTGCGGCGAAACGCGGCCATCCTTGAAACAACGACGTTTCCGGCGCGCGCCCGCCGTGCGCCGGCCACCTCAGGCGAACAGCTTGTCGATTCCGTCGCGGGCGAAGAACGACGGACAGAATCTCTCGTTTGTTTGATTGGCGATTGCGCCGCCAAGTCTGACTTCGCGTCCTGCAAGGCTCGTCACATTGACCTTGCCCGCGCTCATGGGCGCCGTTTCCACATTGGCCCAGCCGTCCGTCTCGACGATTTCCCCCTTGGAGGCGAGCGCTTCCGCATGTTCGATCACGTCGTCAAGTCGCTGGACTGCGGCTTTGTAGCTTGCTTCGGAGAGACGCGGCTTGATGGATGCGAGATAGGCATCGCGCTTCGGACCTTCCTTGAGATCGACGAGCGTCTGGTATGTCTCGCGGTCGATCTTGTCCGGAATGGCGAGCGTCTGCATGCCCGTAATGTCGGCAAATGCCTTTACCATCGCCTTGTTGGCGATTTTCGTGGTGTCGATTGTAATGAGACCTTTCTCCCCGACGGTTATGCCGGGATCCTTGAGAAGCCTTT
>JAFNRY010000139.1 GCA_017385345.1 Kiritimatiellia bacterium | reverse complement strand
CCGCAGGCTTGAACAGGCAACGCGAGCGTCAGCACCGACAAAACGGACAGCACGCGAATACGGCACGATTTCATTTTCCATTCTCCGCTTTTGTGATTGCAATCCCGCGGGGATCGCCCGGTACGATCGCCTTTCCGAAAACAAACGGTTCGCCGCACGGGAAGGGGGGGATGTGGACGGATTCGGGGAGCCGCCCGTGCACCGCATCCTTTTCGCAGCGGCTTCCGTTCAACGGGAAGAACTCGCCGTCCATGCCGGTCGATCCCCAATTGATCGTAGCGGCGGCGCCGGCAAGAGGAATCTGGTGCCGGTAACGCGCAATCAAATCCACAGTCCCCTGACGAGCGCCGCGGCGGACTTGGAATTCGACGGTCGGCATGGGCCGTTCGCCGCGTTCCAGAATGGACAAAGTTTCGCGTTCGAGACACCAGCGGTCGGCGCCGCGGACGGGCAGCCTGAACCAGACGACCGGCAGGTGAAAGGGTGGTTTCAAAATGTCGTGCAAAAGATCCAGATCCGGAGCGGCAAGTTCGCGGATCGTCCCCGCGGGCAGATTGAAATCGTCGGGCAGCCCCTCTGCATACAAACGCCGGAAAGCGCCGTCGGAATCGAATGTCAAGACATACGCATACGCCGGCAACGCCATCTTGAATCTTCCGTCCAGAGACCGGGCCTTGCGCAAAGCCCGGCAAACGGTCTTACGGTCCATCAGCGCCCACTTCCCGGCACGGTTTTTTGGCGCATCGATGCCGTGCAGCTGGATGACGGGATCGTCTGCAGAGGCCAGCACGCGTCGAACGTCTTTCTGTTCGAGATGGCAAGGGAGAAGCGTCGCGCCTATTCGCGGCGCGCCGGACCCGGTCGGCCAGCAAAGGCGAATCCCTTCAAGCAACTCGGCATAACGGACGATCTGGCGCTCTGGAACATCGACGTCAAGCTGGATTCTGTGGACGCCGAGCGCGACGGCGCGGGAGACAACCGCTTGGGCAGACCTTCCGGGATCGTCGAGTGCCCGAACCGGCAACCGGAGAACAGTAGTGACTCGTGTATGACGCAGGATTTCCTTTGGGACGTCCGGACATCGCCATCTTTCATCGCGCCCTTCATGTTCAAGCTCGCCGCCAAGCACGTAGAGATCGTGCGACCCGGCGTCGAGTTCCGCCCGCACCGCAGCTTCGACCTTGTCCGACCAGTCGCGCTGCCAGACGTAGAAGCAGTTCGCGCATGGAGTCGCCGCGGCATCCTGATGCCGCAAGCAGAATGTCGCCACGATTGCCGCAAGCAATGCACAGACGGCAGGGTAGCCGTTGGTTTTTCCGGATATGTTCACCTCTTTGTATTCTACACCGTCAAGCTTCTGTTGTAAACGGTTGCGACGGCCTCCATGTCTTTGGTTCGAAATCGGTAGGAAATGATTCGCTCGTCCTCGTACTCGGCGATGGCGGAGTTTCTGCAGAACCAGGTCGGAGACTCTTCAATGTAAGCATCCGATCCAGGATCGGCATCCGGGCCGGCAGCGTTCGATTTGCCTATTTTGCCGTGCCAGCCGTTTTTAATGGCTTTAGAACCATCGTCTGTAATAAATTACTTCCCGTAAAAACGCGTCATGGCGTCCCGGCCGGCGACATCGTCCCTTTCCATGCTTCTTGCGCTTTCTTGACAGCATCCTTCCATCCTTGCACTTCCCCTTGCTTCCAAGGCCAGAACACGGGACGGTACCATATGCCCAGACTCACCAGATGCCGGAAACCGATGCCGTAGCCGGCGCCGATGAATGGAGCAGGCTTGTAGATTGTGTCGGGCTTGGCATTCAGCATGTAGATTGATTTTCCTGGAACTGGATTCGAGACAAACTCTCCGTCTTTGACAGAAAGAATGCTCGCCGCAAGGACGGGATTCAACACTTTGTCTATGACAATGAAGCCGCAACCTTTGCCGTCTTTGCGCGGAATTGCGCAAAGGCCGGCCAACTGCACGCCGCCATCGCCGATCTTCTTGAATCCGCCATTTTCCGTCGCCTCGTAAAAACCATACCAATAGCCCCCGGAGCCTACGTTCGACAACATCTCGACGACCATGTCGCCTCTGCCGTCTCCATTGAAATCGCATTTTACGACCTGGACCAGATTGCTCTCTGTGATAACATAACTGTACTCGAATGACTCCTCGCCCCCATCGCGGAAGATCAAGATGTAGTCCTCGCCTCCGATATCCTGATCTTTCTTTATCGGCTCGGGCAGATCGCCGATCTTCATCCATTCTCCGACGATGCCCGCCCTGCCGTATTCAGAGGCGATCCCGGGACACTCCTTCCCGCCTTCGTATTCAAGCCACTGCCAACCGTCGGTATAAGGAAGCGCAGAGTATCCAAGCCTCTCGGCGAACGCCGCCGCGCGCTGGACGAGTCCGCTCCAATCCTCGTAATCGTATTCAAGCTCTTGTTCTGAAAATCCAAGCGCATTTTTCGCACGTGACCTGTCGTCGGCCGACAGGTCGCCTTTCTCCATGGCTTTGTTCAAATGCCTTTTTGCGTTCTCCCAAAGACCATATGTCGCAAGAACCGATCCCCTGACGACTATGGAATTGTCGATTTGCTCCTTGTTCGCGAATACTTTCCCTCCGTTCCATGAAAGCAGAACCATCCTCAGCCCGGTAAATGGCTGGCGCGCACGTTTGGGAAGAATTAGAAGATCGACCGCGAGGTCGAAGTCTGGCTTCTTTTGCGTGTCGAAAGTGTGCGGCGTGACGAGCACGCCGCCAAACTGATTTAGGGTGAAAAGGAATGTCCCGGGCGCGCCGGACAAATCGATCTTCCCGGACAGAACCTTTACGGCATGAGCCCACTCGAGCATCGTCGGCATGGACGCGAATGTATTCGCCGGAAGTTTCTTCGAATACTTGGCTGTAAACTTCTCGCAGTAATCCAATGCGTCCTGCCATTCAATGTCGGCAAGAGGCTGTTCCGCCTTTCGCCCGTCGCGCACTTTGCGTCCCGTCAACGCCGCGAATTCGCCTTCGGTCGTCATCTTTTCCGAAATCCAGAACTTCGGCATTGTCACAGGCACGAGATTTGTCTTCGCCGCCTCGTCGCCGGTCCGCATGTAATCGAGCGGCAGACGGCTTGTCCCTTCGACAGCGACGAACCGCCATTCCCGGTCGCCGGTTTTTATCACAATGGCATCGGATTCCGGTTCGACGGCAACGCATATTGCCGTGCTAGCCAGGAACGCCAGCAGTGTTGTTGCAATGTTTTCCGTTTTCATCGTTTGTCCTTTCGTCGGTCTATTATTCTTTGCCCTCCCGGGTCGGAACCGTGTTCGCGGCGGGGCAATGTCCGCCCGAACCCAACAAATGTCGGCATACCGTTTCGAGTGTCGCTTGCAACTTGGCGATTGCGGCGGTCGCAACCTTCGCAATACGGGATTCTGGATTGGTTATGTCGAATATCCCGTCTATCTGCCAATCGGTTCTGCGATTTGATTCCGCCGCGGCGGATTTGTCTTTTGTCCGATCCGCATCCCCCGGCATTCCTCTCGCATGCGGTATTGTCAGGACGATGTTGGTATAGTGCATTCCTGACTCTATTTCAATTTCCCGCGACATGTCGAACCAATCAGTCCGCGGCGCATAGCGTGGCAAGTAGCGGGCTTCCAGCCTTGCCTTTGCTTCATCATATTTAGCCATCGTACGCCCCAGCAAATCGTCGGGATCCTCTGTTTATTCCGTTTACTTGTTGTTTAGCCGATTCGCCTTGGGCTTGCCGAAGCCGAAACTCGATCTCGCCTCCGCCGTCAGCAGGCATTCTAAAGTTTTTCGGTTGCCGGTGAGGAGCCCGCCGCAAGTGGGGTCGCGCCACGGGATGAACAGCGACGGGAAGGCATTGTTCATTTCGTATGCATGGCCCGTTACAATGCTGTAATCGCCCCAATAGAGCCAGATACCGTCTTTCGTAAAAAGAGGTGCGGTCGGCACGGGAATAACGCCAACCCCGGCATAGTCGGCACCT
>JAFNRY010000138.1 GCA_017385345.1 Kiritimatiellia bacterium | reverse complement strand
GGACGGGACCAAACCGGCCGTCCCGGAGTTCGACGCCGCGTACCGCCGCGACCTGCCGGTAAAACTGCGAATAGTCTTGAGTTGGGACGCCGACGAGACGGATATCGACCTGCACGTGCTCGAGCCCAACGGCGAAGAGGCGTTCTACCAGAACCGCCGCACGGCGGAAGGCGGCTTCGTCTCGGAAGACGTCACCACGGGCTACGGACCGGAGGAATATCTAAAGAAGGACATGGAGAGCGGCTCGTACAAAGTCCTCGCCAATTATTTCGCGTCGCACCAGACCGCCCTCACGGGCGCGGTCGCGGCAACGGCGACCGTCTATACGGACTGGGCGACGGAAAAAGAAGAGAGGCGGATCCTAACGCTCCGCCTCGACGCGCCGAAATCGAAATATCTCGTCGGCGAAGTAAAACTCTAAACGGGGAGGATTACTTGTTCTTGTGGCGCTGAGCCTTCATGCGCTTGTCGTATTTATGCTTCGACATTTTTTTGCGCCTTTTCTTCTTGATCGAACCCATTTTTTTCTCCTTTTTTATTTACCGGCGCGACGCGTCCGGCGCGACGCCGGACCTCGCTCCCCGTTTTCCTCGTTGCCGAAGATGACTTTGTTCAGCGGCAATTCTATTATTACCGTCGCTCCCGACGCGATAATCCCGGGTATGAGATTTCGGACATCGTTTTCCGGGACCACGGATTCGACGGCGAACCATTCGCCGCCGTGAAGACCGTTCACGGTCGGGGCGTGGAGGGCGGGCAGGGCGGCGACCACCGCCTCGAGCGACGCCTTCGGCGCGTTGCACTTCAGAAGCACGCGGCTCTGCGCGTCGAGCGCCCCCCGCAGCAGCATCTTCAACTGCTCGATCTTGGCCCGCTTCGCGGGGTCTTTCCAGCTTTCCTTGTTCGCCACGAAACGCGTCGTCGAAACGAGTATCGTATCGACGATGCGCAGTTTGTTGGCGCGCAGCGAACTTCCCGTCTCCGTGAGATCGACGATTGCATCGACGAGCTCGGGGGCCTTCACCTCCGTCGCGCCCCATGAAAACTCGATGTCGGCCTTTACGCCGTTCTTCTTCAGCCAGCGCCGGGTAAGCCCCACCGCCTCGGTCGAAATGCGCTTCCCCTCGAGATCCTTCACCGTCTTGACCGGGGAGTTTTCGGGCACCGCGAGCACCCAGCGCACCGGATTGGACGTGGCCTTGGAGTAGTTGAGCTCGCAAACCTCGTGCACGTCGCTGCCGTTTTCGTAGATCCAATCGTATCCGCATATGCCGGCATCGAGCAGCCCCAGCTCGACATACCGGCTCATTTCCTGGGGCCTCAGAAGACGGCACTTTATATCGTCGTCGTCGATCGAAGGAATGTAGCTGCGGCTCGAACAGGACACATTGAACCCTGCGCGCTTGAAAAGCGCGAAAGTCGCCTCCTGCAGGCTGCCTTTTGGCAAACCGAGAATTATCGCCATATTTCCACCATTTTCGTTTTCGATGGGCGGTATTCTACCAGAATCCGCGCATTCTGGCAAGCATTTGTCGATTGCATTCGCTTGCGCTCGAGCCGGACCGGAAAACGGGCGAACTCCAAAAGAGAAGGAAGATTCGCCTTTTGATTTCGCCTTTTGATATAATTAGGGCATATGTCGCACAAAAGGATTTTGACAGCGGCGGCCGCGCTGGCGGTCGCGGCGGCTTTCGCGGCCGGGCCGTACACGACGCCCGGCCCCGGCATGGGGTACGCGACCGACGCGTATCCCGGATTCGACAGCGAAGCGAACATTCTTCCGCGCGAAAAGAAGACGCCTCCGTTCTTCTCGTGGTGGAGCGGTCTGGAAAGCGACTCGCCGGAAGGACAGGCGGCGGTCGCGGCGGCGTACGGCGCGGCGGGGGAATGGAAGAAGGCCCGCAAGGCCTACGAAGCCCTGGTCGAGCAGTGGCCCGCCTCGGATCTCGCCCCGGCCGCCCAGAAGCACATAGCCGACATATGTCGCAACAGGCTTTACGACTGGGAGGACGCCTTCGACGAGTACAAATATCTCGCCGACTTCTACTCTTCCCAGTGCGACTACGACGCCGCCGTCTTCGCGATGTTCGAAATGGCCAAGAAAATGCGCCAGGACGGCAAGACCATACTCTTCTTCCGCTTCGCCAACACGACGGACGTGCGCCGCGCATTCGAGTCGGTCGTGAAGCACGCGCCCGGCGCGCCGTTCGCCCCCGAAGCCATGATGGCGGTGGCCGAACTGCGCGAAGACGAGCAGGACTGGGACGACGCGGCGAAGGTTTACGAAAGCGTGCGCATGGCGCATCCGAAGTCGCGCGAGGCCGCCGCCGCGCTTATGCGCGAAGCCGAAGTCCGCATGAAGATCCTCGAAATGCACGGCTACAACAGGTCGCGCTGCATTGACACCTCCGCGTTCCTCGACATGGCGATGGACGCCGCCTCCGGGCGGGACGAGCGCGAAAAGCTCGCGGAGTTCAAGAAGAAGACGGACGCCCTGGTGGAAGAAGAGGCGTGGAAGGCGGCGGCGTTCTACGATTCGAGGACGAGGACGAGATCGAGCGCGATTTCCGCGCTGGAGCGTTTCCTCGCGGAACATCCGGCGGGGACGCACGCGCAGGAAGCGCGCGACAAGCTCGCGGCGCTGCGGTCCGGCGGCGCCGCCGGCGGCAAGGACGGGAAACAATGACAATGCCAAATTGCAGGATTCCAGTGCGGAACTGGGCAAAAACGGCCGCCAAGGCTTTCGCCGCGTTCGCGGTGTCGGCGGCGGCGGGATGCGCCTCGTATTCGTGGCGCCCCGCGGTTCCGGAAGACGGGCGGACCGTCGCGGTTCCGGTGTTCAGGAACGACAGCTCCACCACGGGGCTGGGCGACGCCGTCGCGAGGGAGACGCTGCGCGAAATCCAGCGCGAAGGGACGTTCAAGAT
>JAFNRY010000137.1 GCA_017385345.1 Kiritimatiellia bacterium | reverse complement strand
CTTGTGGCGACCGAACTGGAGCCGGGCGGCATCCTGCGCTTCAATATCGACAAACCCGGTGATTTCGCATGGGATTTCAACCGCGACGGGTTCTACATAAAGGACTTGGCATCCGGCAGACAAATTTCAGAGACTACTCTCACATCCTTCTACCTGCGCAAGCCCATGTACTATGACCGCATCGATGTGCCGAAGGATGGATGCGTCGAAAACTGGCGGCGCGAAGAGACGGACGAACTGTTCGCAGACTTCTTCCGCGAATGCCAAAGCCGCGGACTGACAACCCTTGTCACGAGCCAGAACAACAGATACGGCAAACTGCGCCAGATGCTTGCCGCAGGAAAATATTTCCGCGTCGCGCCGTGGCATTTCTTCCACGGAGAACTGCCCGACGAGTGCAAAAGCGGCAGATGGGTTGTGAAGTCCATGACCCAGACGCAAATCGGCGAAGGCAAGGTGTTCTTTGTCAAAGAAGTCGAACCCGCCGCGCTCGATTTGAACTATCCATGGTTCGTGCAGAAAAAGATCGACGGCGAAGAAGAAGTGACCGTCGTCTATGTCGATGGCGAGACATATGCGGCGAATATGCCGCGAGATTCGTTCGACGGCGAAGATTCGCGAAAATCCATCTTCGAAAACCCCTGCGCCTGGCCGCGCTGCGCTCTTTCGCCGGACGAAGAGCGCGCGATAAAAGGCTTCATGGACGAAACGGGCTATCGCTTCGGACGCTTCGACTTCATACGGAAAGACGGCGAACTTTGGTTCCTTGAACTCAATTCCAATGGCCAGTGGGCGTGGCTCGACGAGGACAACGCCCACGGCCTCGTCTCCATGGTCGCCGACGCCATTAAGCGCGAAGACGCCGCGCATAGGGCGCGCCTGTAAAACAGCTCCCGTCTCGGCAACTACCCTGCTCCACGCCTCCGAGGGGTTTTACACTCCTCTCCTGCGCGAAAATATGCGCACAAACCGGCCCATCCGCCGCCCGCCGCGCGTTGCTTTATGGTATAATATCGCCAATCATTCCTCCTATGAATATCGAGCGACGGGAAAATTCCGAAACGAACACCGCCCCCGAAAAGTGCGGCGAGTGGCGACTCCTGCGCGAAATCGGGCGCGGCGCGTATGGCGTGGTCTATCTTGCCGAAGCATCGGATGGGAGGCTCGCCGCCCTTAAACTCTGCCGCCGCGCCGGCACGGAAGATGAACGCTATGCGCGCGAATTGCGCGGCGCGAAGCTCTACATGTCGGTATCCGCATCCGAAGGGCTTGTCGGGATGCGGGAAGTCATCGAAGATGACTGGGGGTTCTATTCCGTCATGGATCTGGCGGACGACGAGTTCGACCGCGCGGACGCATCGCCCGAATCATACCGTCCGAAGACGCTTGCGAAGGTGATCGAAGGCGAGAAGGCGCTTCCTCTCAAAGAATGCGTCAGGCTCGGCATCGCGCTCGCCAATGGGCTGGCCGCGCTGCAACGCCACCACCTGCTGCATCGTGACATCAAGCCAGGAAACGTGATCTACATCGACGGCAAGCCCGTCCTCTCCGACCCCGGGCTGCTCGTGGAAGAGGCGCAAGCGACGTCGCTCGTCGGCACGCCAGGCTACGTGCCGCCGGAAAAATTCACCGATTCCGCCAGCGACATCTACAGCCTCGGCCTGACGCTAAAGGCGGCGAGCTTCGGCAGAAGGGTCGAAGACCTCGACAAAGGCCCAGCGCAGGAGGCCGATAGTGGTGCGCGTTTCTTCCCCGCATGGTGGCGCATCCTCAACAAGGCGACCTATCCCGACACTTCGCGCCGCTACCGGTCCGCCAAGGCGCTGCTGAAGGATTTGCTGGCTCTCCGCCGGAAAATCGCGCTCGCGGCGTTTCTCTCGTCGCGTGCGGCAAAGGCCGCAATCGCGGTCGCCGCCGCCGCCGTATTGTCGCTGTGTTTCGTTTCAGCAAAGCGCATCGGCCGCAACGACAGGCTTTCAAGCGATGAAATCAAAAACATCAAGACAAACGCCGTCGAGCAGGCAATGCGGAGAATGTACAAAGAATCGTTGCGTCAAACTTTCGAATCATGGACAGAAGAGAGGCTCGACGCGGCAGTCGAAAGAACAATGCAGGAAGAGAAATCCAGACCGAAAGCAAATGACGGACGCCAAAGCGGCGGAAAACCGGAAACCGATTCCTCCGGCGCGGGTGTCGACCGCATCCCCGACGATTTGAGGGACAGTCTCAATGAGCTCAAGAACAATCTGGAAGAAATAAAGAAAGATATAAAGAGATGACCTATCGTCATTTCAATAACGAATCGACGCGCTCGAGCGTCCTCGCGGCGGTAGCGGACACAGGAAACGAAGCGGCGTGGCGGCGGCTCTTCGACCTCTACGCGGGCTTCGTTTTCTCGATCGCGCGCTTCAAGGGCCTCGGCGACCCTGACGCCGACGATATCGTG
>JAFNRY010000136.1 GCA_017385345.1 Kiritimatiellia bacterium | reverse complement strand
GGGACTTCCGTCGTCGAGGCGCTGGCGAACGCCAGACTTGACGAGGCGTGTCGCCTGCTGCGAGACACCGACATGGACATAGGGCGCATTGCCGCACTTTCCGGCTATACGTCCGCGTCGTACTTCATGCAGGCCTTCAAGGTCGACAAGAAAATGGCGCCCGGCGCCTGGCGCAGGGCATTCCGCCATCCGCCAAGAGATTGAAAGTTTGGGGACAGGCCCCACGAAAGGCCCATTTTTCAAGGGGTTTGCGTTTCTATTCTCCAACGGCGCTCATGGCAGCATTGCCCGCAACTTCGCAATCTCCTTCGGGTCGCGGGTGGTGTAGGAAGTGACGCGACGGCCGAGGCAGTTGGAGAATTTATTGCTTTGGCGCTATCTAACCGGTCCAACTTCCCCTGGAGGCATCAGAATAGCACGTGCAAAGAAAGGGTCGCCTATTCGATATCCAGATTCGTCAGACTCGACGATTCCCGCGTCGACGAGACGCAAAAGCGCCGTGTGCACCGTCGACGAGACGCCAAGCGCGTGGCGCTCTCGATATTCAGCAGGAAACTCACGCACGGGTTCCGCGGCCAGCGCCCTCGCCAAAACCCGCTGCGACGGAGGGAGTCCCTTGAGCTGCTCGAAATACCAGTCTGCATTCTCCGCAAGCAAATCCTTGATCGCCGCATCAACATCCGCCGGCTCGACCCAGTCCCTTTCTGCGGACACGACTTGGTCGAACACCTGCGAAGAAAGTTCTTGAAGATAGTACGGGATGTTCTCGGATATCTCCACGATGCGAGAGACCTCCGCTTCATCAACGCCGATTCCGCAGGAAGCCAACCTCTCGGCGACAAACGCACGACTCTGGTCCTCCGGCGGCTTGCCAAGCTTTATCGTGGCGGCAGACTTGTAAAAGGGACGAGACTTTTCGCCGAACATGCGCTTAAGCATGTGCGTCTTCGAGCCGAAAAACACATACCGGACGTTCTGCTGCTCTTGAATGACCCCTCGGAAGATTCCCTCAAGCGGAAGATCGGGGGACAGTCCCTTTATCTCCTGAAACTCATCGAACGCAACTATGATGGATCCATGTACATGCTCGACGGCGATCTTCTCAGCCATGCCAAGAACCTCGGCAAGCGACGTGGAGCTCATCTTATCGCCATAGTCGAACTTGACGGAAACCGGGAACTCTCCACCAAACGAGAATGTCGGATGCAGATGCGACAGATATTCCGCGAGATTGTGAGCTATGCCCTTCGCACCTCCAACAAGCGAATAGAGTGCAGACGCATACGCCTCGCAGAACCGTTCGAGCGATTCAACCCTGTTCAAATCAAAATAGACACAAGGAACGCCTTCCTCTGAAAAGCGTGACAGCACTTTCTTGACGAGCGAGGTCTTGCCATACCTTCGCGGTGCATACATCACCACATTGGCCGATCCACCAGCAAGTTTTGAATATAGACTATTAAACGCCTCTTGGCGGTCATAAAACTGACGGCCTGAGACCTCTCGCCCATACTTAAACGGATTCACCATATTGCTTCTCCATGCTTATGTGACTATATTGTAGCAAAAACCTGCAACTAACGCAATATGAAGCTTGCGCAGATTTGCGTAATGCAAGTTTGCGTAATCAACTGCGCGATTCTCTATGCAGTGCTCATGGCATAGCGCTCATGGCAGCATTGCCAGCAGCTTGGCGATCTCCTTCGGGTCGCGGGTGGTGTAGGAAGTGACGCGACGGCCGAGGCGGCGCGGCAAATCTGCCGCGCTGAGCGGCTGCGCAATCTCGAATCCATCGCGGCAAGGGTGAACGTGTCAATAAAGAAAGCCGAAGAGCCAGAGCGGTATTTTGTTGCCCATGCCAATTTCGACATCGTCGTTCACAACATAACTATCCGGCAAATCCTTGATCTGCTTGAACTTCTTGCCTTTCCCGCCGACTTCAAAGATGTAATGCCCATCCACAAGGAAATCGCCGACGCCGGTAAACTCGGCATTGTGGCATTG
>JAFNRY010000135.1 GCA_017385345.1 Kiritimatiellia bacterium | reverse complement strand
CTTCGGTCTTTCTCCCGGAGCCGGCGCCGGCGGGTGCGCCGTGGCGGCGCCGGTAGGCGCGTCGAACGCGTTCCTCGCGCTGGCGCTGGCGCGCCGCGGCGCGCCACGCATGGTGCTCGCCGTCGCCGACGGCATACCCGCGGCGGAACGTCTGGCGGACGATCTGCAGATCCTTTCCGGAGAATCCGGCGCGGATGTTCTGGAATATCCGGCCGACGACGGAGACGACGGTCGGATCGCGGCCCAGGGCGTGCGCGGCAGAACCGTGGCGGCCATCGTCTCCCCGTCCGGCTCGGAGCGTCCGCGGGTGGTCGTCGCTCCGCTCGCCGCGCTGGGCCTACCGGTGCCGCCGGACTGCCTTGAAACATTCAAGGCCGTTCCGGGCGCCGCGCAATACGGCGAAACCACCGCGTACATCCGCGATGCGGGCTACAAGCGGACGGTCGTCGTGGAGAGCGAAGGCGAGTGGTCGGCGCGCGGCGGCATAATCGACGCATGGTGTCCCGGCGAACCGTTTCCGGTGCGTCTTGATTTCGACGGGGACATCCTCGAGCGCGCCAAGTCGTTCGATCCCGCCAGCCAGCGTTCCCTCGAAACACTGCCGCATGCGATGCTCCGGAAGGTCGCGCCGGACGATTGCGCCGGAGACGCGAAACTTTGCGATTTCCTTCCGCCGGGGACGGCGCTGCTCGCTCCGGCGGCGGCGAAAGACGCCCTTGACGGCAGTCTGGCGAAAATCGGGGCCGCGGTGTGGTACGGCGAGCCCGCGCCGCCCGGCGTGCCTGTCTCGCCGTTCCTGCCGCGCGCGCTGCCTGGTTTTGGAGAACTCGATCCGGCGCGCGCCCACCATCCCGAATTGTTCGAAGAGGCGCGGGCGCGTCTCGCCCGGCATCTCGAAGCGGCCGCCGCAAAGGGAGAGCCGGTGCTGGCGGCCGACGCGCTTTCAGGCGGTTTCGAGCTCGCGCCGGACGGCGATTTTCGCGGTTTGATCGCCGTGGCGAAAGCGGATCGCGTCTTTACGCGGCGCGCCATGCGCGTACCGCGCAGGGTTTCGGCGCGGGGGCGGAGGATAGGGAGTTTCGAAGAACTCGAGCCGGGCGAACTTGTAGTACACGCACATTATGGCGTGGGGAGGTTCCTCGGATCGTCGCAGATTTCCCTCGCCGGCTCCGCGGTCGAAGCCTACACGGTAGAGTATGCGGACGGCGCCAAGCTGCACGTCCCCGCCGACCATGCGCATCTGCTCACGCGCTATGTCGGAGTGAAAGGGCGCGACGCCGTGCTCTCGCGGCTGGACGGCAAAAAATGGTCGAACGACCGTGCAAAGGCCGAGAAGGCGGTGGAGGACCTCGCGGCGGCGCTGCTGGACACTCAGGCCAAGCGCGAGACGCTGCCGGGGTTCGCCTGCGATACGGATTGCGAAGGCAAGGAGGCGTTCTACGCCGCGTTCCCGTACGAAGAGACCGGCGATCAGCTCGCCGCGATACGCGACGTCGAAAACGACATGGCTTCTCAAAAGCCCATGGACAGGCTCGTATGCGGTGACGCCGGCTACGGGAAGACCGAAGTGGCGGTGCGCGCGGCGTACATTGCCGCGATGAACGGACGTCAGACCGTCCTCGTCGCCCCTACGACCATATTGGCGGAACAGCACTGCGAGACGTTTCTTTCGCGTTTCGACGGAACGCCGGTCCGCATAGAGCCGGTTTCCCGGCTCCAGACGGACGGAATCCGCGCCGGCACTCTCGAGCGCATCGCGTCGGGAGCCTGCGACATCGCCATAGGCACGCACGCGCTGCTCGGCGAAGGAATCCGGTTCAAGAATCTCGGTCTTGTCGTGATAGACGAAGAGCAGCGGTTCGGCGTGCTTCAGAAGGAGCGGCTCAAGAGGCTTCATCCGGGGGTGGACGTGCTGACTTTGTCGGCTACGCCGATACCGAGAACCCTGTACATGGCGCTTACCGGCGCCAAAGACCTCTCGCTGCTGCAAACGCCGCCTGCGCGTCGCGTCGCGGTGGAGACGCAGGTGGTCCGCGAGAGCGACGAGGCGATCCGCGCCGCCGTGGAGGCGGAACTCGCGCGCGGCGGACGCGTGTTCTGCCTGCATAACAGGATCGCTTCCATGCCGGCGGTCGAGCGCAGACTTCGCAGACTGGTGCCGGAGGCGCGCATCGCCGTCGCCCACGGGAGGATGGACGCGGAGACGCTCGCGGCGCGGATGAGGGCATTTGAGCGCGGCGGCGCCAACGTGCTGCTTTCCACTGCGATAGTGGAATCGGGCATCGACATACCGGAGGCCAATACGATAATCGTCTTCGACGCGCAGATGTTCGGTTTGGCGGATCTATACCAGCTGCGCGGACGCGTCGGCCGCTCGGTGCGCAGGGGGAGGGCTCTGTTTCTGCTGCCGGCCGGCAGCGGGGATTCGGATGCGCGCGAGAGACTCTCCGCGCTGAAGCGGCAGGGCGGTTCCGGGGCCGGTTTTTCGATTGCAATGCGCGATCTCGAACTTCGCGGCGCCGGGAATCTGCTCGGCGCGAAGCAGTCTGGCCACATAGCCGCCGTCGGTTTTTCGCTCTATTGCCAGCTGCTGCGCCGCGCCGTCGCGAGGCTCATGGGCGAGCCGCCGCCGGACATGCTCGACGTGCGGCTCAATCTCGATTTCATCGACATGTCGCCGGCCGGCGGCGACCGCTCCGGCGCGGCGCACGCGGCGATACCGTACGACTATATCGAAGATCTCCCGCTGCGTATGGGCGTAATGAAGAAACTCGCCGAAACAACGACGCCGGACGCGTTGAAGGAGCTCTTTGAGGAGATGGAGGACAGGTTCGGCGCCCCTCCGGCCGAGGCAAGGCGCCTTTTCGCCGTGGCCGGGCTGCGCATCGCCTGCGCAGCGGCCGGCATCGCCTCGATAGACGCAAAAGGATCGCGCGCCTGGTTCCGCCGGCCGGACGACGAGACCCCCGTCGCGGTGTGCGACCTGCGCACTTCCTCGCCCGACGCAAAAACAGCCGAGTTGCGCCGCCAGCTCGCGCGCCTGCGCCGTGACCGGCCGCCGCGCCGGGGTTGAAGGCGCGAGATATGCTATAATTCATACTGTAAAACGAAAGGCTAAAGGTAAATATGGCTGCCATATACGAATACACCGGGGTTGTCGAGAAGATTCTCGAGCCGCAGACTTTCCCGAGCGGCTTCACCAAAAGAGACATTGTGCTGACGGACGATATCGGATCGGACAGCAAGTGGCCCAACCACATCGCATTCACTTTCAAGAAAGACAACGTATCGCTTCTCGACGGCCTGAAGAACGGCCAGCGCGCGAAAATACGTTTCGCGATCGACGGGCGCGAGTGGACCAATCCGCAAGGGCAGACGAAATACTTCACCGATCTGACCGGGCTCAAGATCGAAGCGCTCGCCGCGGAAGGCGAGACGGCGTCCGCTCCGGAACCTGCGGAACCCGACAATTCGCTGGCGGCCGATCCGGACGACATAGACGACATGCCGTTCTGACAGGTGGATTGGCGCGAGACGATCGGACGCGCCGGCGGATATCTCGCCGGCAAGGGGGTTCCGGACGCCGAGAGCGCGGCGGAGTTCCTCGCGGCGAGACTTGCAGGATGCGGGCGCGGCTTTCTCGCGGGGCTGCCGGGCGGCCCGACGCAGAGACAGGTAGAGGCAATGCGCCGCGGGATGAAACGCCTTGTTGCAGGCGAGCCTTTGCAGTACGTCCTCGGCGAATGGGATTTCAGGACGCTTACTCTGAAATGCGATCGCCGCGCGCTCATACCAAGGCCGGAAACGGAGGGGCTCGTGGACCGCGCGCTGAAGTTCATCGAACCGGCGCGGCGACCGGTCGTCGTAGATGCGGGCACGGGCACGGGCGCCATAATCCTCTCAATCGCCAGGGAATACGGCGGAGAAGCGGTGCTGGTCGGCACCGACGCGAGCGAGGACGCGCTGTCTCTCGCCAAGGAGAATGCCGCGCGTCTGTCGCTGGAATCGAAAGTCGCATTTGTCGCGATGGACGGGCTGGACGGCTTCGACGAGCCGGAGAGCATAGATCTCATAGTGTCGAATCCGCCTTATATCGAGAGTGCGGCCGTGGAGACGCTGGATCCGCGCGTCCGCGACTGGGAGCCGCGCATGGCGTTGGACGGCGGGGCGGACGGGATGGCGTTTTTCGACCGATATCTCGCCGACGCGCTCAATCTGCTAAAGCCCGACGGCGCCGCGCTTTTCGAGATCGGCGACACACAGGGCGACGCGATCCGCGAATTGTTCACATCTTATGGATTCCGCGACGTGCGCATAGACAAGGATCTTTCGGGGCACGATCGCTACGCTTCCGGGAAACTGCCGGAAGCAGGAGGTTGAAGGACATGGGCATAATCGATGGAAAGGCGCTCTCTTCGAAATTGAGGGGCGAAATAGCGGCGGGCGTCGCCGCGTTGAAGAAAGAAAGCGGCGTGACGCCCGGTCTCGGAGTGGTGCTCGCCGGCGACAATCCCGCGAGCGTCAGTTATGTGACGGCGAAAGAGAAGGCCTGCACGGAAGCCGGCATGTTTTCGCGCGAAATCCGTCTTCCCGGCGACGCGACCCAAGAGGAGATCGTCGGCGCGGTGCGGAATCTGGCGGACGATCCGGCTATCCACGGCATACTCGTGCAACTGCCGCTGCCGCCGCACGTGGACGCCAAAGCCGTAATCGCCTCGATTCCGCCGGAAAAGGATGTTGACGGGTTCACTCCTGTAAACGGCGGGAGAATGCTGTCCGGGGAGAAATGTTTTCTGCCGTGTACGCCGCACGGGATATTGAAACTGATCGAATTCGCGGGGATGGAGACAAAAGGGCGGCGCGCGGTCGTCATAGGCCGCAGCAACATAGTCGGCAGACCGGTTTCGATACTTCTTTCGCGCAAAGGCGTGGATGCCACGGTGACGCTGTGCCATACGGCGACGCGCGACGTGGCCGCATACACGCGCGACGCCGACATAGTGGTCGTTGCCGCTGGCAGGCCGGGCGTTCTCACGGGCGACATGATAAAGCCCGGCTGCGTCGTGATAGATGTTGGCGTGAACCGCGTTCCGGACGCCACGAAGCCGAAAGGGTACCGGCTGGCGGGCGACGCCGATTTCGAGAGTTGCGCGAAGAAGGCCGGCGCCATAACGCCAGTGCCGGGCGGTGTCGGGCCGATGACGATAACTATGCTGCTGTGGAACGTACTCGAAGCCGCAAAGGCGGCGGCAAAACGATGAAGAGCCTGTTTGCGGCCGCAATCGCGCTGCAGCCACTGGTCAGCGCCGACGTTCTCGAGCCGAGCGTGCGCAACGAGGTCGATCGCGCCATCGCCCGCGTTCCCGCCGCGGCGTACGCGGCGGCCACGAACGAACAGGTCGGAATTGCGGCGACGCTGCCGTTTGCGACAAATTGCCTTTCGGTTTCGGACATGGCCGTACGTCTTGTGTCGATGCAGAGATCCGATGGGAGATGGATGGTCGGAACGAACGATTTCACCGTTGTGGCGGCGAGAATCCTCTCGGGTTTGTGAAGCACGCCGCGGAAAAGATAAACGTAGAAGGAGACGGAGAATGAACGAAAAAAAACGCAATGTTGTAATAGCCCAGTCCGGCGGGCCTACCGCGGTCATAAACGCTTCCCTTTGCGGCGCGGTCGAGGCTTTGCGGGAGAAAGGCGTTTCGAAGTCGGTTGGGCGGATACTCGGCGCCAAGCACGGAATAGACGGGATTCTGTCGGGCGACTTCGTCGATTTGGGATCCATCCGCGGACGCAGATTCGAGAGGATTGCCATGACTCCTTCGGCGGCGCTCGGTTCGAGCCGGCGCAAGCCCACCCCGGAAGACTGCGCGGCCATTCTCGCCAGATTCAAGGAAATGGACGTTGGAGGTTTCTTCTACATTGGCGGCAACGATTCGGCCGATACGCTGCGCATAGTGGCAGAGGCCGCGCGCAAGGACGGCTATCCGCTGTCGTGCTGGCACATACCGAAGACGATTGACAACGATCTGCGCAGTTGCGACCACGCGCCCGGATATGCGTCGGCTGCGCGGTTCGTGGCGTCCGCCGTGGCGGGAGACGATCTCGACAACCGCGCGCTCGGCGGCGTGAAGATCGACGTTGTCATGGGGCGCGATTCCGGGTTTCTCGCGGCGTCGGCCGCGCTCGCGCGCAAGAGGCCGGACGACGGGCCGCATCTCATATATTTGCCAGAGGTTCCGTTTTCCATTGAGAAGTTCGCCGGCGACGTCAAGGCGGCCTGCAGGAAGTTCGGGCGCTGCGTCGTTGTCGTTTCCGAGGGGATCCGCGGCGGCGACGGGAAATCGATCGCGGCGAAACTCGGGAACGGGGAGAAGGATTCGCACGGAAACGTCCAGATGTCCGGAAGTGGAGCGCTTGGAGACGCGCTGGCGCGGGCCGTGCGCGAAGCCACCGGCCTGAAACGCGTCCGCGCCGATACTTTCGGCTACATTCAGCGCAGTTTCGCGCTCGCCGTTTCGAAACTGGATTTTGAAGAAGCGTGGTCGGCCGGCGCCAGCGCGGTGCAGGCCGCTTTCGGACGCGGCATGCGAACCGGAACGATAGGCATAGTCCGGGCGAAGTCGAAAAACTACCGCGCGGAATATGTCGCCATGCAGATTGAACAGGCCGCGCGCACGCCGAAAAGCATGCCGAAAAAATTCATTGCGCGGAGCGGATGCGACGTGACGAAGGCTTTTGTCGAATACGCGAGACCGCTCGTCGGAAACATTCCGGACACCGAGGTTTTGGTATAATCGCCGCATGATACCTTTCACCGAGAAGCAGGGCAGGGTCGTCGCGTGCGGCCTGACGGCTCTTTCCCTTGCGGTAGCTGTCGGCGTTGCCGCCGTTTTCGGATATTTTGCTGTCAGGGCTTTGTCGTACCTCGCGCCGGCGATAGTTCCGCTTGTTACGGGGCTGTTTCTCGCGATGTTCTTCAAGCCTTGCTATCTGTGGTGGCTGAAGGTCGTGAAGAACCCGTCTCTTGCGACGGTTCTCATGCTCGCATCCGTGCTCGTGCCCGTGTCTGCGCTTCTCTGGAATTACGGAGCCATAGCCGCGACGCAGATCTCCAACCTCATCGACACGGCTCCGGAGCGGGCGGCAAAAGCCGCGGAATGGTTCAGGGCGGCTTTTCCGGACGCCCGCGCCCTGGCCGATAAATTCGGCATACCGTATCTCGATTGGATAGAGATGCTCAAGCGGGAACTTTCCCGTTTCGCAGCGGGTTCCGTGGGGTATATGTCGAGTATAGTGAACTGGCTCGTGTCGATCGTGTTTTTCGTGTATTTTCTGACGCGTCCGCCGATGCGCGGCGAGGACTGCGTGAGAGAGATGGCTTTTTTAAAGCCGGAGACGCGCAAGTTTGCCGCCGCGCAAATCGACGCGTTCATCGAGATAGTCGTGGGCTTCTTCCAGCGCCAGGCGGTGATCTGCCTTTGCGAAGGGCTGCTTTACGGAGTGCTGTTCATGCTCGCCGGGCTCAAGTACGGTTTCATGCTCGGCTTCACCCTCGGCGTGCTCAACATCGTTCCGCTGTTTGGTACGGTGGTGTGCATGCCGGTAGCCGTCCCGCTCGCGTATTGGGGGCCGGGCGGCGGAATCGCGACTCTCTGCCTCGTGGTGGTGTTCTGGCTCGCCGTGCAGATACTCGATGGATATCTCATAACCCCCAAGATACAGGGCGGCAAGACCGGTCTCGGATACGCGGGCGTCGTTTTTTCGTTCGTGTTCTGGGGCGTCGTGTTCCATTCATTCACCGGTCTGCTGCTCGCGATACCGCTTTCCGCGTTTTGCATCGTCCTGTGGCGCGCTCTGAAATCGCGCTACATAAAACCGGTCGTGTAGGAAGGGGCGCCGCTTGGGATGAGACGGCCGAAACACGGGCTTCCGTTTGACGTCCTGCATGAAGATCGCAACTTCATAGTCATAGACAAGCCGGCCGGACTTCTCACTACCCACACCCGGCTTCGTGGAAGACTTGCGCGCGAGACGCAGCAGACGGCTGAGAATCTGCTCAACGAATATCTTCGCAAGGGCCAGTCGCGCAGCCGTCTGCGCGTATGGCTCGTCCACCGACTCGACAGGGATACCAGCGGCGTCATGATGTTCGCCAAGTCGCGGCGCGCGGCCGAAGCGATGCGGGACCGGTGGAACGAAATTACTTCCAAGGTTTATGTCGCGCGCGTCGAAGGAAGACTCGAGAGGGATTCCGGTTCGTTCCGTTCGTTTCTGGCCGAGGACGCGGACGGTTATCGCGTCCGTTCGGTTCCGCCCGGGACTCCCGGTGCGAAAGCGGCGAGAACCGATTGGCGAAAGCTGTCCGGAGACGGGAAATATACCGAGGTGGAGGTGTATTTGCGCAGCGGGCGCAAAAACCAGATTCGCGTGCATTTCGCGGAAGCGGGGCATCCGGTGGCTGGCGACGTAAAATATGGCGGAGCGAAGGCGGAGAGAATGTTTCTGCATTCGGCCGTGTTGAAGTACACGGATCCTTTTACGGGCAAGGAAATGGAATTCCGCGCTTGAATGCGAAAACTTGGCTGTGTGTCGCGGCGGCGCTCGCAGCCGGCGAATCCGCTGGTTTTGCCCTGTCCAGACTGGCCGGGGCGTGGCCGGCCGCTACGGTGCTGGCAGTTGCCGCCGCAGTTGCCGCAGTCGCGTTCGACGCCGGCAGATTCCGGGTCGTATGCTCTCTCGCTTCGGTTTGCCTCGCCGGGCTGGCCTTGTCCGGACGTGCCGTGGATCGTAGAACGGCCTGCATGCTGAAGCTCGAGGATTCTCCAGGTCTGGTGCGTTGCGACTTCGAGATTCCGGATGGCATATACACTGCGCCGGCGAAACGCGGCGGAACCTACGTTTCCTTTCCAGCGAGAATAGGGCCGTTGCGCGTTTCGGCGCGTTGTGTTGTGCCGGACGGCGGAGACGTGCCGGCGCCTGGCGAAACATGGAGTTGCGAGGGGCGGCTCGAGAATGCGGAAGACACGCCGGTCTCGAAGTCGGTTCCGTTTTGGATTGGCGGAGAGGATGGATTGGTTAGACGAAATGCCGGTCGGAGGGCTTCGGTTTGCGGAACGGTGGAGGCGGTTGCACGCTCCGTGCGGAAAAATCTTTCGCGAAGAGCCGGTATAGGACTTGAAAACATGCCTGGCGCGGCGGAGCTGAATCGCGCGATTCTGCTCGGGGAGAAGCGCGGACTGGACAAGAATTCGAGGAGCGCGATGGCGGCGGCGGGAACGATCCATGTTTTTGCGATATCGGGGCTTCATGTGATTGTCGTTTCCAATGTGTTCGCGGCGCTTTTGTTTTTGGCCGGAATGCCAGCCCGCGTCGTCTATTCATTGTTGATACCGGCCGTGTGGTTTTACGTGTATATGGTCGGACATTCTCCCAGCGCGGTCCGCGCGGCGGCAATGGCGACCTTGTATTGTCTTGCGCCTCTCAATTGGCGCAGACCGGACGCGGTGGTGGCATGGGCTGTTTCTTTCGTGGCAGTTCATGTTTTCTCCCCCGATATGCTGTTTGATGTTTCTAATCTGCTTTCGTTCGCCGTTATGCTTGCAATTGCCGTGTGGTTGAGGTGGGGCCGGCGGGCTGGCGGCGGTTGGAAAGATGCTTTTATGATATCAATGGTGGCGTGGGCGGCGAGCGTTCCTATTACGGCGCATTGTTTCGGGAGATTCACGGCGGGAGGTCTTGTCACGAATATTGTGGCGTTGCCTGCTGCGACGGCAAGCATTGTATCCGGCATGCTTGGCATTCTCGCAAGTTTCGTGTCCGATACGGTCGCGGCGCATTTGAATGCGTTTGCTGCCATTGCCGTGGAAATGGTGTCGGGCGTTTCCCGCGTTGTGGCGGCCACTCCTCTGGCAGGCGGGGAAATCGCTCCCTGGCCGCTTCCGGCATGTATGGCGTGGTATTTATTTCTCTTGGCGTTGTTTTTGGTTGTCAAGCCGGGTCGCCGCTGCTCTATTATGGTATAATGACCGAGTTGACAGCGGGGCGTTGCACAGCCTGGTAGTGCGTCTGCTTTGGGAGCAGAATGTCGGAGGTTCAAATCCTCTCGCCCCGACCATCTTCAAACGGTACTAAGAGAATCTCTCCTTATTACCATGTAATACGAACCCCAGAAACCCCAAGTAATTTGGGGTTTTTCGCTTTTCAGGGGACGGCCCCCTCCGTGGTTTTCAAGAGGAGAGATACAAAATCTCTCCCCGATTCTCCGCCTCCCGCGAAACTCTCTCTGCGTATGTTGTAGCCCCTACAAGATACGCTTCGCCCTTGTTTTACAGGGATTTCGTGAAATCCGCACCTCGAAAAGGCGTATGTTGTAGGGTTTTATCATAGAGAGTCGTGTGCAAGGCAACACACACGAAAAGCGTAAAAGTCACCGAGAAAACAAGATGCGCGGCAATAGACATACGCAGAATCCAAAGGAGACTGCAGATGACGCCCGTGCCTTGAAGCGGCGCTATGCGGACATTGTCGCCGACATGCCCAAGTGCGCCCTGAGCAGCGTCCTGCGAGCCACCATAGCCTACCGGCTGCAGGAGCGGCACTACGGCCTGTCCCTCTGCGACTTCACCGACCTCTCTAAGCTCTTTGAACGACACGGCGTCTCGTTCGTTTCGGTCACCCAGCAGGATTCGCGCTTTGAGAATCCTCTTGTTCGCCAGCGGTCGGTACATCTTGGCGATCCGCCGCCGTCCGTACTATGGCAGTCGCTTCTGTTGCCGTATTCTTCTTCCTTTACGTTCAAAAAGATGTTGCATATTTTTACCAAATTTGGCCCAATCATACAATAGGGCAATTCCAAGAAATCAAAAATTTCATCTTGAATAGTTGATTCACTTAGCTATAAATGCTAAAATATAAGACATTGATTTAGAACGAAGAAGCGACTCATGAGACCGAG